>JAZDLZ010000159.1:0-3053 GCA_043801535.1 Pseudomonadota bacterium | reverse complement strand
ATTCCTTTCCCCGAGCCGCTCAGTTGCCACCAGGTAGCCACCAACGGCGAGGTGTCCACGGTGGATGGATGCTCGGGTTCGATCAACAGTGCCAATCTCCGCCTGCGCCTCGAGCCGACCTTCCACGTTTCCGAGGACATTTCCGTCCACGCCCAATTCGACGTCCTCGACAACCTGGTGCTGGGCTCGACGCCAGAAGGAACCTACTTGGCCGGGTCGGGCTCCCCGGTCGATGAGCCGCTGGATTTCGCGTCGAACGGGCAAGATCCAGTGCAGGCCGACCGCAACTACGTCTACGATGCCATTCGGGTGAAGCGTGCGTGGGGAGAGGTCAGGACTCCGGTCGGCCTGTTGAAATTCGGGCGAATGCCGTCGCACTGGGGACTCGGAGTCTTCACTCACGGCGGCGGTCAGGACGATTTCCACGGCTCGTACTGCTACGACTGTGACCACGGCGACACGGTCGATCGCCTGGTGTTCGGAACCACCGTTCCAGGAACAAAGCTGCAGGCGGCGATAGGCCTGGACTGGGCCTCGAACCAGCCAGCTGCGGCGCAGACCAGTCTGTGGGCGCAACGAGCTGACGGTCAGCCGTGGGACCTGGACGATGCCGACGACGTCCATCAATGGTTGTTCGTGTTGGCCGATTTCGACAAACCCGAGAGGTGGGACGAAAAGATCGCCGAGGGAAAAACAGCGTTCGACTGGGGTGTCCACGTTCTCTACCGAACCCAAGACCACGAGTCGACGGACTCCGACCCCAATGCGACGACCCAGACGGAAGCGAGCGACTACACGCTCGCGACCAACCCGGACCGCATCAAGATCGTCCGGCGCGGCGCCACTGCCTACATCCCCGACGTCTACGTGCGGCTCGGCCGCGGGATATTCGACCTGGAGATCGAGGCAGCGGCCGTCTACGGGACGATCGAGAATCTGGACGACATCAATCCGACCGGCAATGCGGCTCTGACAAACGAGATCGATTTGCTCAAGCTCGGTGCCGTGGCCAGGGCGAGCTTCCGTTTCTTCGATGACAAGCTCAAGCTCGGCCTCGAAGCAGGCTACGCCTCGGGTGACGAATGGGAGCCCGCAAAGCAGGGTCAAACCAACTTCCACGCGATTCCGTTTTTGCCACTGGCTCCCATCGACAACGACGCTACGCGCTTTCTGTTCAATCCCAACTACCACGTCGACCTGATTCTGTTTCGCGAGCTGATCGGGACAGTCACCAATGCCTTCTATATCCGTCCCAGCCTCGACTACGACCTTTCCGAGCGATTCGTATTCCGCGCCCAGGGAGTGGCCAGTCTTGCGCCGGTGCCAGTGTCGACCCCGGGCAATAGTCGGTGGTACGGCATCGAGCTCGACGGTGACATCGGCTACTACAACCAGGAAGAGAAGTTTTTCGCCGGCGCCTCGTATGGCTTTCTCATCCCCATGGGCGCTCTCGATCATCCCGGGGAATTGGGCTACGACGAAGCAGAAGCAGGCGAAGCTAGCACCGCCCATACGTTCCAGCTCAGGCTGATGATCGGTTTCTGATTAGTTCTCGGGCCCAGTGTCCATCTTGTCGACGATGCGGGACACACTCCGAAAACGTTGAAGGGTGGCGACCGAATCAACGGACGCCACCCTTCGTGAATAGGTGGCCCCAGGCACCCGCTTGTTCCGCCACCGTTGCTCCCTTCCGGGCCTGGCGGGGTTCGCGGACTTTGCGTCACCCGGGACCATAAACTGTCACTGCTTCACTTCTTCTTCATTCTTCTTCTGCCGAAGATGATGGCGGAGAGAGGGGGATTCGAACCCCCGGTACCTTTCGGCACACACGATTTCCAGTCGTGCACCTTCGGCCTCTCGGTCATCTCTCCATGGCTCGCTGCCGAGTTGCGGGCTGCCTCTGGCCCGCAGTATGGCCAAAAAATCCTCATCGGGGCGGAGAGAGAGGGATTCGAACCCCCGGTACCCTTACGAGTACACCTGATTTCGAGTCAGGCGCCTTCGACCTCTCGGCCATCTCTCCTGAGCTTGGCGAAGAACGACCGTAGCAATGCGGCGCAATCATCCGCCAGCACCCCTCCTGTTACCTCCATGCGGTGGTTTAGGCGGGTATCGATTGGGATCGAGTACAAGGTCTTCACCGCTCCTGCTTTCGGGTTGTCGCAACCGTAGACCAGCCTCTTGATCCGAGCATTCACCAGGGCACCAGCGCACATCGGACACGGCTCTTGGGTAACGTACATGGTTCCCTCGATTCGCCAGCCTCCGACAGCGCGGGCCGCGTCGCGCAGCGCTTCGATTTCGGCGTGAGCGGTGGGATCGCCGCATGACTCTCGCCGATTATGGCCCGTCCCGACAATCTTGTCGTCAACAACAACTATGGCACCAACCGGTACGTCCTCCTCATCCGCGGCCCTCATGGCCTCCGTCAAGGCCAATTGCATGTACTGTGCGTCTGCTTCGTCCATTCCCTGGCATCCCTGGAATCCCGCTGCTGGCGCAGCCAAGAGGAATCGAACCTCCAACCCTCGGTTCCGTAGACCGATGCTCTATCCAATTGAGCTATGGCTGCATGAACGAATACTGGCCGGGATTCCCGGCACTTCTAGGTCTGCCTCTGCGGAGAGGGCGGGATTCGAACCCGCGATACAGTTTCCCGTATACTGGTTTAGCAAACCAGCGCCTTCGGCCTCTCGGCCACCTCTCCCAGCAACTCCGTCACTATTCGGTTGTCAAAACGGCCTTGCGGAGGAGGAGAGATTCGAACCCCCGGCACTTTCGCGCAACGGTTTTCAAGACCGCCGCCTTCGACCGCTCGGCCACTCCTCCATGCAAAGGAGGTTACAGTGCCGCTGACAAAAAACGCAAGGAGTATATGGCCTCGATTATGGTGTGTAAAGGATTTGTTTCTTCGCGGGTGTGATCGTTGCTCGTTGGTCCCCGTCGATGGCGGCGAAACCAGAGCGTCAGCGATACCCGACGTGGACGTGTCTCGGTCGGATGGACATGACAAGGCACCCGAGGGAGCGCAGGCCGTTCTCGGTCTTTGGTCC
>JAZDLZ010000150.1:0-7479 GCA_043801535.1 Pseudomonadota bacterium | reverse complement strand
GAGCCCTCGCCGCCCCCCGTCGGAGGAGACCTCCGACGGGTCCTCCCTCTCCGAGGAGGGGAACCGCGGCGCGTCATCTCCCGGGCGACCACCAAATTGGTGCAGCGCCGCGACTCGCTCCGCGCGGCGGAGCCGTGCTGCGCTCGTGGTCACTATCGCCGTTTGGGGGAGCCTCTCGACGGCAGAGAGCCGCCGCCGGAACAGGGCACGCTCGAAAAGCTACCCCGACTCCTGCTTCTTGGTCCAAGAATCGCCGCCCGAGCTTGTTGGCTGCCTGCCCAGACGTTCTCCGTCTACGTCGAAGAACACAAGCTCGTCCAGCGCACGTACTGGGCGCTCACCAGCGACGATCGATTGGTTGGTCTTCGGCCCTCGCTGAGTTACCAGACTGGCTTTCTCCCTGCAATCGGTGCTCGCTATTTCGATCGACGTACAATGGGCCCGGGCTCGCTCCTCGAGCTCGGTCTTCGTTCGGCCGGACCGTCGATTCTCTCTGGATCGCTGGTCGTTCGATCCGGCCTGGGCCAACTACCACTCGGTTTCCGAGTGGAGTACGGACGGCGCAACGATGCGCTCTTTGGCGGAACGTCCGGGGAATCACTCGACGAGCTGAAGGCGAGAGGACTGCAGATTGCACGGTACTCCTACGAGCGGGCCATGGCTGGTCTGGATGCAAGCTTTTCCCTGGGACGAGGGCGTTTGCTGGTGCTCTCCGCCGACGCCGACGTTCGCGACTATGCCGACGGCGTGGCGCGAGGAGGCGACCCTCCGATCGGCGAGGTCTACTGCGCCGAAACACCGTCCAAGACGGGTTGTGCCTCCATATCGTCGAGCTTGGTCCCCGGCTTCGAAGAAGGACTGCGCGTGGTTCGTTTCGGGGCATCGGTGGCCAAAATTGCGAGAACGAGGAAGCGGTTCGGCAACAGCTTGGCCGGCAAACTGGGTGCCTTCTATTCCGAGGGCGTCCTGGGAGATCGAAGCAGGTATCTCACCGTGCTGGGAGACCTCCAGCTAGTGCTCGGTCACGGCGACCGAGCTCTGCTCCTCAGAACCAAGGCAGGCGCAGTGCAACCTCTCGGGGAAACTCCGGTTCCCTTCGAGGAGCTCCATTCTCCTGGCGGTCCCGAAGGAGTGCGTGGTCTCGCCAGTTACCGACTGCGGGGCAACGTCGGGCTAGTGGGCACCGCCGAATACCGATGGCTCCTCACTCCGTTTCTCGACGCGGCATTTTTTGTCGACTACGGAGGAGCGTTCCGCCTGGGCGAAACGATCGATACGAACAGCCTCACCCCGAGTATCGGGTTGGGATTACGTCTGTTCGACGCTCGCCGGCTCCCCCACTGGTCTGCTCCGTTGGTCGGCGGAATCCAGATCGCCTACGCCTTCGACGAAGGAATCCAGCTAGTCATTCGCTCCAGTCCGTTCTAGCCAGAAGGCTCCTCGACAGAATTGCGACCGGATCAAGGTTGCCCTCTCCCTGGCACCGAACTTGCTATAGCGTCCTGTCGGAGTGACGATGGGCGCCAGAATCACACGTAAGTATCCGATATCAATCAGCCAATTCGCTCGCGCCAGCGCTGGCTGTCGGCAGGATTGGCGGTGGCGCCGGGAGGCCATGTCGACCACACCGGCCACAATGAGAATAGCCACCCAGCCGTGCGGCAGCCCCAAAACGGCGACAAGCGCCGGAGCAGGGGGCAGCGAAGGCAGCAGGAGCAGGAGCAGGAGCAGGAGCAGGAGCAAAGCATGACGACGCCAAGCCGGGCTCTCGTGACTGGGGGAGCAGGATTCATTGGGAGCCATCTGGTTGACCGCCTTCTGCGGGACGGTCACGAAGTAACGGTGATCGACAACCTGTCGTCTGGTCGATTGGAGAACCTGGCCGATGCCCGGCGCCATCCAGGCTTTGAGCTCCACCAGTTGGATGTCGCTGACCACGAGGCGGTGAAGCCTCTGTTTGCGGGAATTCGCTGGGTGTTCCATCTGGCTGGAATCGCCGACATTGTTCCGTCGGTAGAGCGACCCCTGGACTACTACCGCGCCAACGTCACTGGCACGGCGAGCGTGGTAGAAGCCGCTCGCCTGGCCGGAAGCGAACGACTCGTCTATGCCGCCTCCTCGTCGTGCTACGGCATTCCCGCTACCTACCCGACTTCAGAGAGCGAGACTATCCGCCCGCAGTATCCCTATGCGCTTTCCAAGTATCTGGGCGAACAGATCGTCCTGCACTGGGCGCAAGTCTACGGCTTGCAGTGCGTGTCGTTGCGGCTGTTCAACGTGTACGGCCCACGATCGCGCACTTCCGGCTCATACGGTGCGGTGTTTGGCGTCTTCCTCGCCCAGAAGCTGGCCGGCAAGCCGCTCACTGTCGTTGGGACGGGCGAGCAAACCCGCGACTTCACTTTCGTCGACGACGTGGTGAGCGCATTCGTGGCTGCCGCCACTGCCGCCCGATCCGATCTGGCCGGAGAAGCAATGAACATCGGCTCTGGCCGCGCCGTCAGCGTGAACCGCCTGGTCGAGCTGCTCGGTGGCGAGGTCGTCCATATCCCCGAAAGACCGGGAGAGCCACGCTGCACCCTGGCTGACAACAGCAAAGCGCTGCGGCTGCTCGGTTGGCAGCCACGAGTGACATTCGAAAAGGGCGTCACCGTCATGCTCGAGCACATCGAGCGGTGGCGCGACGCGCCGGTCTGGGAGCCGGCGAGCATCGAGCGAGCTACCGCTGCTTGGCACCGCTTCTTGAGAAACACCACGCCAAAGGGGGAGCAATGTTAGCCCTGGCCCACAACGACAAGATCAGAGACCTCGACGAGCTGGCCTCGATCCTCCAGATCCTGGCAATCGGCGGAAAGAGGGTCGTCCATTGTCATGGCTTGTTTCCCCTGCTCGATCAGGGGGACATCCGTCATCTCGAAGCTGCCAGAGAGATGGGCGACGTGCTGGCGGTCACGCTGTGCAGCGACGATGCTGCGCCGGACGACGTCATCCCGCCTCTGCCCGATCGGTTGCGGGCAGAGATGATTGCGGCGCTGCCGTCCGTCGACTACGTGGCCATAACCAGCTCGCCGTCGGCAAGCGAGGCGATTCACCGTTTGCGCCCGCACATCCACGCAACGCGAAGCTGGGCTCCCGAGAGCGACGAGGAAGCTGTGCTGGCCATCGGTGGCTCCATCCGCTGCACTACCGATCCAGCGTGCATCGCCAACAACGATCAGACCCACCAAGACGACGACCGAAGAGCCTTCCTTGCCGTGCTGCGCGAGCGCTACACCGCCACGGAAGTGCTGTCGCTCGTGGAGTCGCTTCGCTCGCTGCGTGTGGCGATCGTTGGCGAGGCGATCCTCGACGAGTACGTCTACTGCGACGCGATGGGCAAGTCTGGCAAGGAACCGATGCTCGTGGTACGGCACCGCGCCCGCGATCTCCAGGCTGGCGGTGCCTTGGCGATTGCCAACCATCTGGCCGAGTTTTGCGATCAGATCGAGCTCTGTACCTACCTGGGCGCCAGCGATCCGCGAGAGGAGTTCGTCCGCACTCACTTGCGATCGGCAGTTCGCCTCCATTCCGTGCTCAAAGCCGATTCTCCGACCATCGTGAAGCGCCGGTACGTCGACGCCTACTCCCGTGCCAAGCTGTTCGGCGTCTATCAACTGAACGACGAGCCACTGGCTCCGGCCGAAGAGTCGCGGCTCTTGGGGATTCTCGATTCGCTGATGGACAATTGCGATCTCGTCATCGCCGCCGACTACGGACACGGGTTCATCACTTCTCGCGCCGTCGATCTCATCTGCAACCGCGCGCCCTTCCTGGCTGTCAACACTCAGCTCAACTCAGCCAACGTCGGCTTCAACACCGTCTCGCGCTACCCGCGAGCCGACTACGTGTGCCTGCACGAGGGCGAGTTGCGCATGGATGCCCGCAATACTCTCGGTGCTACGACCGATCTGATGGTATCGCTGGCACGGCGCATGGCGGCGGAGCGAGTCCTGGTCACGCAAGGAAACCGCGGAGCAACCATCTACCAGGAAGGCTCCGGATTCGTCCAGTGTCCGGCCTTCGCCGACAAGATCGTCGACCGCGTTGGGGCAGGAGATGCCTTGCTGGCTCTCTCGAGTCTCCTGGTCGCTGCCGGAGCGCCTCCCGACATGACCGCATGGCTGGGCAATCTGGCCGGTGCCCAGGCAGTCTCGATTGTCGGCAACTGTTCCTCGATCGACCGCACCAAGCTCATGGACACCGTGCGTTCGCATCTGCGCGCCAGCGCACGCCGGCTAATGCGAGCATGGGCGTAATCGCCGCGCAAGAGGATCGAAAACGTCCAAGCAGCGCCACTCCGACCAGACGAATCGGCATCGACCTCGACAACACGATCGCCTGCTTCGACGAGCTCTTCGTGCGCGCAGCCAGAGACGAAAAGCTCGTCCCCGATTGGATACAGCCCAACAAGACCACGATCCGTGACTACCTGCGCAGTCAAGGGAAGGAACACGACTGGACGAGACTACAGGGAATCGTCTACGGAGAGAGGATGCCGGAGGCATCTCCCTTTCCCGGCGTTCACGGGTTCCTCGCGCGATCCATGGAGCTGGGCGCGCAAGTCTACATAGTTAGCCATCGCACTCGCCACCCAGAAGCTGGCCAGCGGTGGGACTTGCATCGCAGTGCCCTGGAATGGCTGAAAAGCAACCAACTCATCGAATCAGCGACGAGCCCCGTGCGGGAGCCAGACGTCTTTCTCGAGGTTTCGCGGAGCGACAAGCTGGCACGGATCGCCACCCTCGAGTGTACTCATTTCGTCGACGACCTCGTCGAGGTACTGGGCGATCCGCGGATGCCCGCCAGCACTCGGGGAATCCTCTTCGATCCTCACGGAAGCCATCTGCACCGGGGCGGCCCGCGCATTCGCTGCTGGGATGAGCTCGATCAAATGCTCTGGTGATGGCACGCGATCATTCGGCGGCAGCTTCGGCGGCAGCACGACACTTGATCAGCGACAATTACTTCTGCCGGCAAGAATAGTTGACGCGGATCGGTGCTCTAGCTTCGGTAGGTAAAACGGAGCTCGTAGTCGCACAGATGGAAGGTGTCGCCCTCATCGATGCGCTTGTTGTCAATGCGCACGCCTTTGTAGTCAATGCCATTCGTCGAACCGAGATCCTTGATGTAGTAGGTTCCGTTTCGACGGATCACGGCGACGTGCTTCCTTGAGATATTGCCGTCCTTTATTGCCAAATCGGACGTTTTCGATCCACGGCCGATAATGAATTGGTCCTTTTCGATCGGGTAGCGCTGATTGTCGTATATCAAGAACAGCGTTGGCGCAGGCCCGGACACATTCTGTTCGGCCGTGGTCGGTCTGGGAGGAGGAGGTCCTGGTCGCCGCGGAGCCGGAGAAGCAACAGCGCCATCGGGTGTTGTCACCGCGGCCGGCGGTGGCTGAACCGCCGGAATGGGAGTCGTCGGCATTGCTGGTCTCGTCGGAGACCGGGCTGGCGAGCCTGGTGGCGGCTGCGGTGGCTGAGGTGGCACTGCGCGCCGGATCGGACCGGACACACTCGACGGAGGAGTCGGTGGTTGCGTTGTCGATGCAGCTGACGATTTGACGCCAGTTGCCGCAGGGGCAGGGGCGGGGGCGGGGGAAGGTGCGGATACCGAGGCAGGCGCGGCGGACGACACAGGAGAAGGTACTGCGGAGGCAGGGGTCTGAAAGGCAGCCGTCTTTCTCGGTGCCCGAGGTTCCCCAGCAACCCCAGAACCGGTTGTCTGTGCCGAATGGTAGTTCTTGGAGCGAGCGTAGTACCTCATCGCCTCGTTGACGAGGTAGTCGATCGAGCAATCGAAGTCGTTCGCCATCTGCTCAAACGTCTCCCACAGGACGTCACGGCAGTAGAAATGGCGCATCGTCTTCTTGCTCTGGTCCATCAAGTGCTCCGGTTAAGGGTGCCTTCTCATCACTCCTTCCGTTCAAGGACGCCTGCCACCTCTATGGCAAGCGCCCCGACGGTAGGTTCTGGCTTCCGCTTACTGGCAGGATCCTCTTTCCAATACCCACGAGCCCTCCTACCGTCGCCCTTGATCGCGCGCAGAGCAGCGACATCGGACCGCGATCCCAGCCTTGCCAGCACCGCAACACCTGTTACTCTGGCAAACCAGCCCTGGGACTTCAACAGCGCGCGCGCTGGCTCGGCTGCTCCAGAACCAAGATCGACTATCTTGTCCCAAAAATACTTCTCGGCGATTGCTCGAGGATAGGAGAGATTCTGAGGCAGAGCTTCCGCCATCGGCGCAACTCCATCGACTCCTGCGCACTTGAGCCCCTGCTGAACCGCCTGCCATCTACGAACCTCCTCGTGGTGCGCGGCCAGTGATGCTAGCGGCGCCAGGCAGTGAGGCTTGCCAGCGGCGGCGATTAGCGCAACCGCGACATTCACGTTCTCGCCTGGTTGGGGGTAGGGAGCGGGAGCCGAGGCCATGGTCAATAGCTGCGGCATAAACTGTATGAGCACTCCTCGATTCGTCACCGGCTCATCGGTGGTCTGCACATATGCATAGTACAGAGCACCCATGGCTCGCACTTGCAGAGTTGGATCAGCATGCTGCTTCTCCGCGAGCTTCAGAATAAGGCTAATTGCCTCGGGCGCCCCGGAGAAGGCCAATGACTTCAGCAGCTCGTCGCCGGCTACTGGTATCGTCGTCGCGCTCTTGGTTGATGCATCGACGATTGCCTGAGTAGCCTCCAATAGCTTCGGAGCTGCCTTGACTCCTAGTGTCCTGACAATCACCTCACCGCGAAACAGCCCCTGCTTTGCCCGCTCCTCATAGTAGCCAACGAGCCAATCGAGAAGCCGAGCATCCATCTTGTCTCGCACAGGATCGTCGGCTGCCTCACGAAAAAGAAACAGCGCATCCTTGGCAGCCAGCTGTTTTGACGTAGGAACCTGGAGCTCTTCTGCTAGCTTACAATCATCCCAGAGGCGATCTGTCGCGTTGTCCAGGATCGCTGCGCGGTCCTGCTGACTGAGCCCCTTCAATACGTCCAGCGCTTCCTTGGACTTGTCCACCGACACCAATGCCTGCAGCGCATGGCCGCGCAAGTCGGCCTCGAGTGACGAGTCCACAACTGTTGCCAGCAGCTTTGACGGGCCTTTGACCGTGCCTCTCCACTTGTCGATGCTTGCGTGAGTAGGCTTCTCACAGCCAGCTACTACCGAGAGCAGAATACCTGTGCTGGCGACCAAACCCAGCTTTGTTGTCATCAACAGGGTCCGCCTGGACCTCAAAATCATCCTCCAATTGCAGAACAAGAATGGTGGGTAGAATAGCACGAGAAGCGCTGGACTAGTCAACGTCCCACCGTTGAGGGGGTGTGATCGTTGCTCGTTGGTCCCCGTCGATGGCGGCGAAACCAGAGCGTCAGCGATACCCGACGTGGACGTGTCTCGGTCGGATGGACATGACAAGGCACCCGAGGGAGCG
>JAZDLZ010000147.1:0-2984 GCA_043801535.1 Pseudomonadota bacterium | reverse complement strand
GGACCAAAGACCGAGAACGGCCTGCGCTCCCTCGGGTGCCTTGTCATGTCCATCCGACCGAGATACGTCCACGTCGGGTATCGCTGACGCTCTGGTTTCGCCGCCATCGACGGGGACCAACGAGCAACGATCACACCCCATCATCGCCGATACTTCGACACCAAGCAACACGGAGCAGCCATGCCGCTGGTAAGAATCGAAATCCTGAAGGGCAGAAGCACGGAGTACAAGAGGGCGATCCTCGACGGGATACACGCTGCGATCGTCGAAGCGTTCAGAGTGCCGGACGAGGACCGGATGCAGAGGATCTACGAGTTGGCGCCGGAGGACTTCGAATACCGGAAGATATACGGCGATCAGCTCACTCTGATCGAAATCACCGCCTTTGTCGGTCGCAGCACCGCGGCCAAGAAGGCGCTGTACGCCGCGATTGTCCGGAATCTCGGGCTGGCGCCGGGTATTCCCAAAAAGGATGTCGTGATTTTTCTACGGGAAGGACCGCGGGAGAACTGGGGTATTCGGGGCGGACAATCGGCTGCGGACGTGGATCTCGGTTTCGAGGTAGAGGTGTAGCTCTAGGACGGTTCCGCGCGACGGCGAAACGCTCGTACATAGAGACGGCGCAGGAGCACGAAGCCGAGAGTCCCAAAGACAACCAGAGCAGACACGTCGCCGAACAAGAGGATCCCCCAGCCGCGGAACTTTCCGAGAAGCCACAGCACGGCGCAACACGCCGCCAGAAAAGCTCCGACGTCGACGACGGTGCGGATCGACGCGAGCTCGTTCAACGGAAACACCCAACGGATTCCTACGAGACAGCCAGCCAGGCAGAGCGGTGGCGCCACGAGCAGCAGGATCGCTGCTTCGGAGACACTGCGGCGGAATAGAGCTGTTGCCGCGAGCAGCCCGAGCACCTCCAAGACGACACCAAGGATACCAACGCCGACGACGATGCTGGCTATGACGCGGCCGTCTTTGTCTGTTGTTCCCGCCTTGCCAAGACGGGCGAAAACGGTTCCCGCGACTGGCACCAGCACGGCCGCGAGCAGGATTCCCAGCTGATTCGCCAGAGCCCAGGCGTAGGCAGCGGACAGAAACTCGCTCAGCGTCATTGGGCAATAGTACTTCATTCAGCGAGCCGCAGTCTCGGATACTCATGGCCACTGGCTAGCATGCATGAAGGGAGATCGAAAAAGGCCTACCGTTCCTGCGGCACGCCGCTCCCGGAGAGCGCCTTAGGAGGTTGGTCGAAACTATCTTGCCAAGATAATTTCGACCAGCCGACTTAGCTGCGTCGAGGTTTGCCTGAGTGCCCGCGCCGCCAGCCTTCAACCGTGGAGGTCGAGCCCGAAGGCTGGGTTGTTGCCGGTCCGTCCCGCAGTCGTCTTGCCATCAGCATCAGCAGCTCCAGATCTCGGGCAGGCAGATCGCGAACTTCCTCGAGAAGAGCTTTGGCCGTGCCGATATCGAGAGCTGCGCTGGCCTGCTCCTCGGCTATTAGCCGAATGAGCGGAACCTCCAGTGCGCTGGCGATGTGTCCAAGCACATCGAGGGTCGGGCGCCGTGTTCCCGCCTCGATGCGAGCGATGTAGGATGGACCCACTCCGGCGCGCTCGGCGAGCTGCTCCTGACTGAACGTCCGTGTCCTACGCAATTCGGCGATACGTCGACCGAGAGTCTGATAGAGGTCGGGAGCCATCTGAATAATCGTCTGGGTAGCCGATGGAGCGGCACTCTGCCATAGCCTAATGGTCAGAATTGATATGACGAGCGGTTCAATGCATTCATTCAAGGACCCGCGGGCGCGCGTTGAATGGGCGCGAACGGACGGATTTTTGTCGAGAATGGTCGCGCCCGGCCAATGTTCAACAGCTCCGACGGTCCATAAATGCCTCGATTTCTGGTCCGAAAGTTCATAGAGTATTCGCTTCGTATTGTTTGCATTGAGCAGCGCAAACCCGGGAAGCCCGAGAAAGCATGGATTCGTGCGATGGAGCTTTCAGATCCAAAGGAAACAAGGCAGCGGTCGGTTCCCGGCGACGGACAGTATGGCAGCGTGTTCGACGTCGGGCTATTTGGCGTTTGCTGTTTTGCCACGGACGGCACGGTAATCGATGCCAATGAATATCTCCTCGACCTGTTGGGATGCAATCGCCTGGATTTGCGGAGCGGCGAGAGCGCTGTCTCAATCAGATTGACGGAGCTGGCAGGTCGCCTCGCCGAGGCACGACTGGGCGGAAAGCCGCCTATGCCATTCGAGCAGGAGGTCCTGCGCAAAGACGGTGGTCGGATCACGGTCCTCTTCGGCGGTGCCATTATCGACGAGCGCAGCAGCATCGGCTTTGCTCTTGATCTGACGGAGCGAAAACGTGCCGAGGCCGAGCACGCCAGATTGATTGAGGTGCTCGAAGAGACGATTCGATCCCGGGATGATGTCCTCTCGGTTTCGTCCCACGATCTAAAAGGACCGCTGACTGCGCTCCGTCTCAAGACGCAGGGATTGCTTCGGAGCATCAAGCTGCGTCCGGACGCTGTTTTGACCCGGGAGAACATGCTCAATCAGATCGACGCGATCGATCAACAGGTGCGGCGCACCGTCGTCATGCTCGACGAGCTCCTCGATGCGTCGCGCATCGCGGCGGGGCGAGTAGTGCTCGACCTCGAGGAGACGGATCTTGCCGCTGTCGTCGTGGAGACAGCCAATCGCTTCGGGGATCAGTTGGCGCAGGTTGGCTCCGAGTTGCAGCTTCGAACGGATGGTCCGATCGTCGGCCTCTGGGATCGACTGCGTGTCGAGCAGATTGTGGCCAACCTACTGTCCAATGCGATCAAATACGGTGCCGGCGAGCCAGTGGAAATCGAGCTCGACGCTGACAGCTCCACCGCCCGCGTCTTGGTGCGCGACCACGGCATTGGTATTGCGCCGGAGGATCAAAAGCGGATCTTTCGGCGCTTCGAACGAGTGGCATCCAGGCGAAAGGAAG
>JAZDLZ010000140.1:0-4099 GCA_043801535.1 Pseudomonadota bacterium | reverse complement strand
CGCCGGCCGCTCCCTCGGGTGCCTGGCGAACGACGATCTGGAACGACTCGTCGCGACGGAAGAAGACCTGCTGGGAATTGCCGTCAGTGCGCGGATCGGAGAGTAGCCGGTCGAACTTGAGTGACACGGCAAGCCAGCGCTCGTTGCCGGCCACCATGACCTCGGTGGGGATCCCCGAGCCATCGACAGTGCAGTCCACCCGCTGCCCGGTACCGAAGAAGATCCGCTGACCCAGGCGATCGTAGGCCCGTGCTGGTGCAGCAAGGTCGATGGTCAGATCGGCAACCGGCTGATGCGGAGTCGGCTCGGCGCCACTGACAATTCCGTGGAGCCCGATATCCGCTGCCAGGTCGCGGTCTGCTTTCTCGAGGAGCTCGAAGCCGAGGTCGAGCTCGGCCTCGGTAACACGTTGGCGGAAGAAATAGTCAGTTCGCGAGCTCACGCGGCCACCTCTATCCGGCGTGGCATCGGGATACGCTGCTGGTTTGTCGCTTGGGGTTTCATGTCGCTCATGGCTCTCCTATGGCTCCTTGGGTCGGCGACGAATGCGCGACCTTCAACAAGAACAAAGGGGGGGTACCGCCGAAACGGGGACAGGTTCAGTGCAAAAAAGATGAAGCCGAGAGCTCGCTAATCCCGAGCTCCCAGTGAGCGGGGGTCGGTGGGGTGGATGGCTCGATGAGCGTCAAGAAGTGGGCGTGGGCTGGCCGCAGGTAGTTAACGACCGTCCGGATCTGTCGGCGCTGGGTATCGGTTAGCGGCACGCCGACCCTGACATCGAAGGCATAGCGGGCAAAGCGATCAGAAGGGCCAAGCTCCCAGTCCACGCCGAGCTGCGACTCGTCGAGGACGAGCGTGTTGCCGGCGAACGGGGTGATGGCCTCGACCTCGATGCCGAGGAAGAAGCGGATGGCGTTGCGGATGCCGACTGCCGTGCCCTTCTGGCGGTACATCTGGACCAGAATGGCGGCCAGACGGCGTTTGCCGAGGGCATTGAGATCGAAGGGAAACGGATTCCCGAGGTCGGTGAGGATTGCGTCGAGGAATGGCTCGGGCGCGCGCTCGAGGTCGAAGACGTCTGGGAAGCGGTCGCAGTCGGCGAGGAGCAGGTCGGTTACCTCTTGCAGGCAGGCGATGAACCGCCGCAGGTCGCCGGTCTGGTCGATTCGCCGATTGTGGCTCGGGAGCATCTGCCAGAGGTCAAAGCAGCGGGATGCTGGACGCGACGGACGGAACCCAGCAAAGGTGGTCCGGTCGAACGGGGCGAGGACAGGATTGCCGGCGAGGTCGGTGACTCCGGTTGCCCGGACCTCGTAGTGGACGTCGGGAGTCATCTCGGTGTCGAGGGTGAGCTCGACGATTGCGGTATCCACCGCTGCCCCCGCGGCTGCGATGGGGACGGCCGGTGTCTCGAGTGGAGTGACCAGGAACCCTGCGCTGGCGCCTCCTGGCGGCAAGACAACGGGCTCGTCGAAGCCGACCCGCACTGTACGCTGGCCAGTTGCCTGGGCAGCGAGAACGCGGGGAGCAGTCCGGTCCTCGATCTGGAATCGGTAGGTCTCGTCGAGTACGCTCGCCCCGCCAATGATTGCCGAGACGACTCGGACCACGACGCTGGCTTGGCTGGCAAAGTGAAGGGCAGGATCAAGAACGACGCGCAGAGTATCCGCGGTATCGACTACCGCCGTAGCAGGACCCACGAAGGCTGGTCGCACGGCTGGATCGAGATTGCCGTCGAAGGCAAGTATGCCGTCCACCCAGATCCGCGTGGCAGTGCGGTCAATGCCATCCGAGCCAGGGTCCACGAGCTCGAGCGCCACCTTCGAGTCGATAGGCACGTCCGTCTCGTCTGGTCCGGGGTCGCGGTTGACGAGCGCCGGGCGTGACGCCGACGCGGCAGCGACACCCTCGACGAAAAGCGCTGGCAGCTCGAGCTCAGCCATGTTGCACCTCCACGAGCTCCAGCCGCACGCCGATGGTGTGGATCCCGACCAACTTGGAGACATTGGCGGCGAGGTCGGCAATCTGGCGGTCCTTGCCCGGTCGTCCAATCATCGAGGCGAGCTTCGTGCCGTCAACGACGATGGCTGCCTCCCAGGCCAGGCCATCTGGAACGTCCGCCGGGACTCGCAGGCGGAGCCCGGCGCGTACCAGGTCCACGCCGGTCAGATCGACGTCCTGGACGACCCCTGCGTGGTCTCCCGGCGTCAGCTCGAACCACCGCCCGGGTCCGTCATCGCCGAGGACGAAGACGTGCTCGCCAGAGGCAGCCGGTGCGCTCGCCGGAATGATGCGCCCTTGGCCGAGGCCAAGGCGACTCCTGAAGGCGTCGAGCTCCATGTCACGTTTGCCTCCATACCTCGAGGTTGTCGAAGAAGGCGCGGCGAGTGACGTCCTTGACCATCACCCCGAAACCAGCACGTCCCGAAGTGAGCGGCTGCGAGCCGCTGTTGATGCCGACCGCGTCGTCGATGAATTCGGTCATGCCGGCCACGGGCTGCCAGGAAGGCGCGCTGCCAAGCGGATGAGCATCGAGGTCGTTGCGCAAGACTCTCAGCACGACGTCGCCATTCAGGTTGACGATCACGTCGAGCCGCAGATGCAGCCAGGTGCCAGGCGTAAAGCTCTCGCCGGAGGCAAGGAGAACTCCCGGTCCCTCCGAGTCAGGTATCCCGGAGCCTACCCTGCCTTTGCGGAGCACGATGCGGTGCGGATCATCGTCGGAGAGGCCGAGTAGATAGGCAGTATCGTTCATCGAGGTACCTTGGCAGCACATGAACAGAAACGGCGAGAACCCGGTCGGGCCGCCGCTCGGCCCGCGCTGAATGCAGCCGCGGATCGAGCCTCCCTTCGCCATCGGCGCGAAGTCGACGAGGTTGGCATACAGCGCCACCGCCCCTTCGACGGCGGTAAGGGAGTTGAAGGCAAAGACGAAGTTGCCACCGCCGGGTGGCCGAGCGATGCCGGCGGTCACTCCGCGATCCACGGTGGCTACGTCGAGCCCATTGTTGAAATAGCTCCAATCGATCTGTCCCATGATTTCGTCTCCTCGCTTTCAAAGGTCGAATCGCCGGCACCGCGGCACCCCACAGCAGTGCGCTCAAATCGTTCCTGCCGCCGCGAAGCCACTCTCGAAGCCCTCGTATTGCGTTCCGCCGTCAAAGATGGCGACCGCCGCGGTCGCGTCGTCCCAGGTCCAGACGAAGTCCTCGTTGGCCGACCATTGCATCTCGAAGCTCTCGCTCGCCTCGCCGGCGAATACGGCCACCATCGACGAGACAGCGTCCCACAAGATAGCGAAGGCATCATTCTCCCAGCCAGCCTCGAATGCCTCGACTGGATCTCCCACGAGCCCATTGGCAAATGGGCACTCCTCCACCTGGCCCGACGGTAGCTCGACGAGATACTGGTCGTTGCCCCAGGCCTCGTCGAAGTCCTCGTACCCCTCGGCAAATGGATCGAAAGGCGCAAGCACTAGGTCGCCTTCCTCGAAGCCGAGCGCAACATCGTACCAGCGCTCGAAGTCCTCCCAGGCCCGCGGCGGCTCCGGCCCAAAGCCTGCGATTCGCTCGCCGGCAATGAAGGTGACGAGCGTCCAGTGCGCTGCCTCACCGGGACCCGGTCCCGGCTCCTCGAAGCTCGGATTGAGCACGCCAGCTTGCGCGGCCATCAGAGCAGCCCTCCGGCATCACCGCCGTGGAGAGTCACTATACCCAGCGCCGGGAATTCCTTGATGCCGAGCTTCACGTCGGCTGGCAGACCGTTGAGCTTCAAGTCTCCGTGCAGGTCGCCGAGCTTGCGCACGCCTTCGGTGTCGCGGATGACGTTGAAGACGTCGGACCACGCCACTTCGCCGGCAGGATTGCCGTCGGCGTCCTTGATGTTGAAGCCGAAGTCGACGAGCGGATTGGGCGTGCCATCCGGCTCGCTCACCCGGAACATCACCGCCAGGTGGGCTTTGATGCGCTCGCGCACTGCCGCGGCAGCGTGGCCCTGGCGCAGATAGACCCGCGCCTCGACGTCGATCCTCTTGTAGACCGGATTCTGCACGCTTACCTGGAAGGTCAAGGTGCATGGGTAGACCTCGGTGACTTGCTTG
>JAZDLZ010000243.1:0-5061 GCA_043801535.1 Pseudomonadota bacterium | reverse complement strand
GCTCGAGCTGGTCTGTTCTGTCGACCCGCACTTTCGGCGGCCCTACTGGTGGGGCGGTTTTGCCACCACCTACCGGACTGGCAGAGCCACTCAAGCGGAGTTTCGCGAATCCATTCACCTGCTCGAGCGCGGGCTCGAGGTGTTCCCCACCGACTGGGAAATCGCCTGGCTACTCGGTCTTCGCTACTCGTTCGATGTGCAGGGAAAGGACGAAGAAGAAACCCGCCGCAACCAAGAGCTCGGGGCGAGCTACATGGAGCGAGCGATGAGATCGCCGGCAGCGCCAGCCGATCTTCCATTGCTGGCTTCCTCGCTGCGAACCAAGCTGGGACAAAAGGATCGGGCGCTCCGAGAGCTTCGCGAGATGATCCTTGCCACTACCGATCCCAAAACCAGAAAGACCCTGGCGACTCGCTACGCCGCCATGATTTCCGAGGACGCCAGCGCCGCGCTCGAGCAGGCGGCCGAGGTGTTCGACGCTGAGTGGCAAGACAACATGCCCCAGGTGCCACCATCGCTGTATGTTCTACTCGGTCCCCGTCCGAGCAGAGCGATTGACCTCCAGCTTCTGTCCGGGGAACGGTTTTTGAGATAGTATCCAAAGGAGTGGTTGGTACGGATAGCCATTGACGATTGCCAGTCGTCTGCAGTCGTCTGCAGTCGTTTGGGAGGAGCTAGGCACGGAATGCAGGAACCTGCGGCTAGGGCTGGTGGACGGCAACACCGTCCGCGCCAGCGGGCAATAACACTCATCGAGTTGATGCTCGCGGTGGCGATCGTTGGCGTCCTCGCCGCGGTCTGTGTTCAATCATACTCCAGACGCATTCGCCACTCCAAGACCGCCGAAGCAATCTCCAACATCAGACGCATCTACGAGAGCGCTCGAGCCTACATCGAATTCGAGCAATCCGGTCGATCGATGGCGGTCGTGCCAAAGCAGTTCCCGGCATCGATCGCCCCGTCCCCGCCGACAAATACCTGCTGCGATGCAGTGGCGGGTGTGAACGGCAAGTGCATTCCGTCGGTCGACTACTGGGCGAGTCCTGGCTGGTCAGCCTTGAGCTTCGCCATAATGGACCCCCACTACTATTGGTACGAATTCGTCTCTTCGGGTACCGCGAGCACTGCAAGATTCACTGCTCGGGCGAACGGAAACCTGGATTGCGACACTCTCTATTCAACCTTCGAGATGACCGGTTGGATGGACAACAAGGGCATGGTGGGTGGCCAGGCGGGCATGTTTCGCAGCCAGGACACCGAATAGGGGCATGAACCAAAGCGTGGTCGTGCTGTTCCTAGTTCTCTTTGAGGCAACGGTCGGTCGGCGTCCGGCAGAGTTTGGTTGCGGCGTGAGCCGCGCCAAGACGCTGCCCAAGAAACCGGGATAGCTCAATCAGGGTCTTGGCGATCACTCTGGGACGAAAGCACGCCGACACCCCGACTCGGCGAGGATGGCAGTCCGCCTGGGCCCGTGCCACTCGGGCTCCACTGTCGAGGGCACGAACCAGAATTTCGGTGCACATGAACACGCCGTCAGATTGAATCGGCATCGACTCGAGCAACTCTCGGCGATAGAGGTGGATGAAATTGAAATCGTCGTAGTCGCCGAGACCAAAGAGACGGCGAGCCAGTTGGATATACGTCTGCGATGCGAGCCGTCGCATCATCGTGTAGCCTGGACGACCCGACCGGGAACAGACAACCAGGTCATGCTCATCGAGCAGGGGGAGGAGCGACGCTATCTGGCGGAAATCGACCTGCTGATCGGCCGGATGAAAACAGATGATGTCCTTCCGACTGTTGCGAATGCCAGTAAGAATCGCCGAGCCAGGACCGAGGTTCTTGGGATGACGCAGCAACTTCACCTCGGCGTAGCGTTGCTCGAGCGATCTTGCGATCTCCGCCGAACGATCCGTCGAGCCATCGTCGACGACCAGGATCTCGAACTCCCGTTTCAGCTCGGAGAGCGCCCCGTGCACCTCGGAGACCGCATCAACGAGAGTCCGCTCTTCGTTGTAGACCATGATGGTGCACGAAACGCTCTTGATCATGTCAGCACCCTATCCTTGCCACGATGCCAGGCATGCCTCACTTTTCGCCGAATTTTCCGAATCGCTTGAGCAGCTTTTGTTCTTGCCCGGCCTGGACCTCGACGGAAAACCCCTCCTTGATGCCAAACTCGGCGTTGACGAGAGTGATCTTCCGCGATCCCGCGGGGACCTCGAGCCGGCGCTGCGGCGTGAACAGACCAGTATCACGGCCATCGATGTAGATTTTGCAGGGAGGCATGGCACCCACCGACAGGAAGCCCGTCTTGGATGCGCCATCCCCGCGCGGTGGCGTGCCATCCTTGCCACCGCCCTGGTTCTGCTGTCCGACGGGTGCGACCTGGCCTCCCCCCTGTTGACCAGTACCAGCTCCTCCGCCTGGACGAGCCAGCGTGACCTTCCGCATGACAACGGCAATCCGTTGCAGCGGGTTGCCGTCGATCGCGACAGGCTTGATTTCGGTGGCAAACCCCTCCCTCTCAAAGACGGCCTCGTAGCGCTTGCGAGGATCGAGCTCGTGCTTGATTGGCGACAGACCGAGTCGCTGGCGCTCGTCGCCCGCGACCAGCGTCACTCTCGCGCCGGGGGGGTCGCTCACGAACTCACCGAAAATCTCCATGGCCTCCAAGCGGATCGTCACCACGCCCGGCCTGCCGGGCTCGACGTCAACCGCCTGGGTCTTGGGCAAGAAGCCCGGTGCAGCACCAACAACGACGAGGTGCTGGCCTGCCGCCAGCGCAGCCCGGCAGGGAGCAGGCCCAAGCGAGGAACCATCGACGGTGACCTCGGCTCCGACTGGATCGGTAATGACGTCCAGGATGGCAGTGCCAGCCATCACGATCGCATGGTCGCCGACCCCTCCGTCTGCTGCCACGAACCCAGGTGGCGCGATCTGCCGCCGAGATTTGATCACCAGCATTGCGCCCACTGCCGAGCCAGCCAGTAGCGCACATCCAATCAACGCAAGCCACCAGGCCAGCGCACGCCGGCCGCCGCGCCGCGCAGCTTGCTCGTACACCACGAGCCCCGGTGAATCAGTGGGGATTTCACCAACCGACGGCATAATGTCGGTCGCTCGTCTTGGACCACTACCGATGGGTGTCACTGGCGGCGGAGTGATCTCCGTTCGACCTTTCTCGGCGACCGGCGGAACTGGCGCCATCTTCAGATCGTCGTCGAATCCAACCTGTGCTGCCGCCTGCATGGCGCTGGCGGCTCGTTTCGCTCGGGTCCCCGTTCGGGTCCCCGTTCGGGCGCTGGCCTGCGGCTGAAGCTCGACTGCGGCTACCTCCGTCATATCGGCTGTCGCCGCTACCACTTCCGGCTCGGCAAAAGCAGCCTCGGCAGCAGCTGCGGCTGCCGCAGGATGATCGTAGATCTGGGTCTCCAGCTCGTCTTCGTCCCAGTCGAGACCCTCTTCGAGATTCGCCGTCGCGCCGTCGAGATCCTCTCCCGCCTCCGACATCGCGGGCGAAGGCATGGCAGCCGGCGCCCAGCCTGGCCTGGCCGATTCCCTGGCGTCGGAGGCGCCCACTGCATCCGGCGGTGGCGGCGGCGGCGGCGCAACCGTCGGCAAGGCCATGGTCTGCCGGCGAGGAACGCCTGCTGGCGCTGCCACACTGCGCTGCGCTGCCGGCGGTCTCACCTCCGGTGGAGGAACGAGGGCACGGTACTGCTCGAGCTTCGCGGTCTCTTCTTCGATTTCCTTGGCGAAGACTCGCTTCGTCCAGGCAGCCAAGTCCTTGCGCGAATAGAACTCGCCCGCGGTATAGACGAACGCCTGCAGCTCGTCGTGCAGATCGATCGCATTCTGGTAACGATCGTCGACGTCAGCCGCGAGCGCCTTGAGAACGATTCGCTCGAGCTCCTCGGGGATCTTGCGGTTGTACGTCGACGGCGGGAGGATCTCGACGTTTCTGACCTTCTCGAGAGTGGAGAAGTCCGACTCACCGGTGAACAGCCGCTCATTGGTCAGGAGCTCGTAGAGCACGATTCCGGTGGCGAAAATGTCGGAACGCCGGTCTATCGGCAGCCCGCGCACTTGCTCCGGAGACATGTAGCCGAACTTGCCCTTGAGAATGCCAGCCTGGGTTTTTCCAGCCTTGCCTGCCGCCTTGGCGATCCCGAAATCGACGATCTTGACCTCGCCCTCGAAGCTGACGAGCACGTTCTGCGGGGACACGTCTCGGTGGACCAGGTTCATCTCGCGACCTTGGGCGTCGCGCTTGTTGTGGGCGTAGTCCAGCGCCTCGCAAATCTTCATTACCGTGAAGCACGCCTGCGCTACCGTCATCGGCTCGCCGCCATGGCGGCACCGGTCGAATATCGCCCGCAAGTCGCGGCCAAAGACATGCTCGAGCGCAATGAAATAGGAGCCGTCGACCACCCCGAGATCGAATATCTGGGCGATGTTCGCGTGATTGAGCTGAACCGCGATCTTCGCCTCGTCGATGAACATGGTTATGAATTCGTAGTCTTCGGCGATATTCGGCAGGATGCGTTTGACCGCTACCAGGCGTTCAAAGCCTTCGACACCAAAAGCTTTGGCCCGAAATACTTCGGCCATACCACCCACGTTGATTCGTTCGAGCAAATAGTACTTCCCGAACGGGATCGGTTTTTTCACCGTGGTCCTCGCGAAAGGCGCCCAAGCGCCGGATAGAATGCTGGGAGTATAGCACTGCGGTTGTCAGCTGAACAGACTTGCGCACAGGTGTCCAACGTCTAACCTGGGTCAATGACGGCAGACTTCGATGCATCCGCGTTCGTAGAGATCTACCGCACCGACTCACCATCCGAGGCCAGAGAGCTCGTCGACCTGGTGCTCGTACCGCAAGGGATTGAGGCAGTCGTACACGACCGTGTCGACCACGTGTTCCCGACGCCATCGAGCCATTCCGGGGAGCTCGTGATCGCCGTGCCAGCAACCCAAAAGGACCAGGCGGTTGCTCTCCTTGCGGAGTATCTCGATGCAGTGGCCCAAGAAGAGACGGAGGAGGAAGGGGCGGGAGAC
>JAZDLZ010000104.1:0-2286 GCA_043801535.1 Pseudomonadota bacterium | reverse complement strand
CGGGCCCGGCGGCCGGCCCGGGCGTCTCGGGGCGCGGGTTTGAAGGCGTTTTGTCGCCGAGAGCGAAATCTTGCCTTGGTACGTATATTATGTCAGTGTTGCGCCCACGAGGCGTAACGCTGACACATGCGACCAGAACGTTACTCGGCGATCACCCTCGCAGCCCTGCTGCGAAAGAAGACGATCGCGACGATGCCCGAACTCTTGGCTGCGCTCGACACCTCGGTTGAGCGCACCGTCTTCCGAAAGCTGTCCGCGCTACGGTATCGCGCCAGCTACTCCCATCGCGGGCGCTACTACACGCTCGACGAGCTTGCACACTTCGACGCTCTCGGGCTCTGGTCGTACCGCTCGGTGTGGTTCTCTGCTCATGGGAACCTGGTGGACACGGCAGCTACCTTGGTGGATGTCAGCTCCGCCGGATATCTCATCAGCGAGCTCGATGACACTCTGCACGTGAAGACCAAGGACTGCCTGCGTCAGCTCGTGGAATATGGGCGCTTGGCACGGGAGGATTTTGGCGGGCGCCACCTCTACTGCTCGTTGGACGCTGGCAAACGAGGAGCCCAAATGGCGGCTCGTCAGGCTCGCGGCGGCGCACTGGCGCATCCTGTCGTTGCTCCGATTTCCGATGAGCTCAAGGCAACCATCGTTCTTTTTCTCGGACTCCTCGACGAGAAACAACGACGCCTCTTTGCGGGACTCGAATCACTCAAACTCGGACGGAGCGGCGATGACATCGTGGCAGAGACGCTCGGATTGGATCCTGGGACCGTTGCAAAGGGCCGCCGCGAGCTACTTGGGAACGAGATCGACCTCGAGCGTGTTCGAAAGGCCGGCGCGGGTCGCAAGCCGGTGGAAAAAAAACGCCTGAAGTCCTCGCGCGGATTTCCGAACTCCTGAAACACGAAACCGCCGGCGATCCAATGACCGGCCTGAAATGGACACGAAAGACCACCGAGAAGATCGCTGATGAGCTGCGCCTGGCCGGGTTTGCTGTCTCCCCGAACACGGTCGCACGATTGCTCAAGCAGCTCGACTTTCGGCTCCGTGCGAATGAAAAAAAGATCCCTCGCTGTCGTCCCGCCGATCGTGATGCTCAGTTTCAGCGGATTGCGCAGATGCGGACAGACTTCGCCTCGAAGGGGCTTGCGATCGCCTCCATCGACTCGAAGAAGAGGGAGCACGTCGCGCTCTTCAAGAACGCAGGCAAAGAGTGGGCAATAGAGCCTCGTCCCGTCATGGACCACGACTTCCCCTCGGATGCGAAGGGCGTCGCTATCCCCTATGGCATCTATTTGCCAGTTCCGAACGTCGGAACGGTATTTGTTGGAACCTCCCACGATACTCCCGAGTTCGCAGTAGGCTGCCTCGAAGCTTGGTGGCGTCAGGACGGTCGCGTTCGCTTCCCCTCGACCGACCACATTCTGATCCTCGCTGACGGCGGCGGAAGCAACGCCTCCAGGTCTCGCGCGTGGAAGTACTTCCTCCAGCAACATCTCTGCGACCCACATCGGCTAACCGTCACCGTCGCACACTATCCAACCGGCGCTTCGAAGTGGAACCCCATCGAACATCGCCTCTTCAGCGAAATCAGCAAGAACTGGGCTGGTGTTCCGCTGGAGTCCTACGAGACGATCCTCAACTACATCAGCACAACCGCCACGAAAACCGGCCTGCGTGTCCAGAGCAGCCTCGTGAATAAGGAATACGAGACTGGCATCAAGATCTCCGACAAACAGATGAAGTCTCTCGCGATTGAGTTCGACCCGGTGCTCCCGCAGTGGAACTACACCATCCGACCGAGATCCTCGGCGATCGCCGCACCTGCTGAGAGCTAACCGAGGGAAGTTATTCTTGCGCCGGCACTTAGTAAGCGTTCAGGGGTCCTCCACTGAACGCGCGCAGCGACCGCAGGGAGCGAAGTTGGGTGGACGGGCAACGCCCGTCCGGGACCCAAAGTACGAATCCATGGGCCTGTGGATCACCAATAGCCCAGAAAGACCGCCCTTTCTCGTCGCTCGGCTTCGCCTCGCTGTGCGCGTTCCCGGCGAGGCCGTGAACGCTTACGATCGTTAGAGCATCTCTCGGCGGCCCGCAATCGCTTGGGCGATGGTCGCCGGATCCGCATACTCGAAATCACCCCCGATCGGCATCCCTGAGGCGATGCGGCTGACCCGATAGCCCATCGGGCGCAGAAGCCGCTGAAGGTACAGGGCCGTAGCTTCTCCTTCCACGCTCGGGTTGGTGGCCACGATGATCTCGACGGCTTCGCTGTCGTTTGAG
>JAZDLZ010000067.1:0-2357 GCA_043801535.1 Pseudomonadota bacterium | reverse complement strand
CCGAAGAGGCGATCCGCAATTCCGGCAGATGCGGGCGCCTGAATCGGTGAGCGCGTTGCATGCCGGGCAACTCATGTCCGCTGTCCTCCTCCTGCCTTCTTCCTGTTCCAAAGTGGTCGCAAGCTAGTCGTTGCGGCGGCTCTTGTCAACATGGCCGTATCGGCCTAGACCTTGCGGATCTCCTCGGCGCGAAGGGCGAAGTCGACCAGGAAGAAGAGCGCAAAAAGAGCGTCGGCCGAGGTGACCGCGCCGGCTGAGCGGACTCTTTCTTCTGCTTCTCGGAAGCGGAGAAACCGCACTGCGGGCAGTCCGGTGAGGAGTGCGGCCAGCGCCGTTGCCTCGGCGCCGTGATCGCCGGCGAGGGCCCCGGAAAGCCGCGAAGCTAGCTCGCGAAACTCCTTGCCAGCGCGGCGGACTGCGGTAGCCCATTCGCCGCGTTCGACATCCGCCTCCAAGGCCGCGATGGCATCGCGAGCGCTTCCCGGAATGACCAGCTCGCTCAGAGCGCGGGCAGGCGATCCGGTGGTGGGAAGACGATGAAGCCCGGAGGTGGTGCGGGATAGCGCGGGCGACATCCGGTCGATCGCGTCGGCGACCTCGCTCAGTGAGCCGAGCGTGACCGTCGTTTCGGGGGAGCCAGAAGCCGAAAGCCCTGGTGTCGTTCCCGCCGTGGCAAAGGCTCCGATTGCGGTCGAGGCGGCAGATCCGGAAGCAGCGGCTACGGTCCCCCCGGCTGCCGCCGATAGCGATGGAGCGAGCGGTATAGGCTTGCTCCTGTCCGCCGAAGGCAGGGCAGCGATATCCGACGTCGTCGTCGTCGAGCCCGCCGGCGGGACCTCGCCAAGAGCACCCTTGCGTCGCAGATCGGCGAGAACCAAGGTGGTAATCTTCTTGAGCGCCTCGAATACGCCCACGCCTTTGGTGGCGATGGTCTCGAACGTGGGAGACTTGAGATTGGGCAAGGCTGCCTCGAGCTCGGGCACTGCCACAGCACCAGGCGCGTCGCGCTTGTTCCACTGGATTACCAGCGGGATCGTGCGAATGGAAAGCCCCTGCTCGCTGAGATTGTCGCCAAGATCCTGGGCGCTTTCGACATTGGCGGTCAAACGGTCGCGCTGCGAGTCGGCGACGAAGACGACACCGTCGGCGCCGGTCAGCACGAGCTTGCGGGTAGAGTTGTAGTGAACCTGGCCAGGCACCGTGTAGAGCTGGACCCGAACCGAGAATCCCCTGACTTTGGGCAGCTTGACCGGCAAGAAATCGAAGAACAGGGTGCGGTCGACGCCGGTGGCCAAGGATACTAGTTGGCCGCGCGAATCCGGCTTGAGCGCGCGGTGAAGGTACTGGAGCGAGGTGGTTTTCCCCCCAAGGCCAGGACCGTAGTAGACGATCTTGATCGAAACCTCGCGCGTATGCAGGTTGACGCTTGACACTCGCTGCATGCTAGCACGGCCGAAGTGCGGGGCGAAAAATGATCAACGACGTCAGGGATCCAAGACGATCGATGAGCCCCTATTCCTTGGGAGGCTTGTTCAGCAGCAATACCGCTGTCACCAGCGCCACAGCATAGGCGACGGCTCCACCCAAGAGCACGCCGCTGAAGCCCACCAGGGTTGCGAGCAGCAGGCTGGCGGCTGACGCCACTACCGAGGCGAAGCCGTTTACGCCCCAAACCCACGGGATCAAGCCGGGAGCTCTGGATTCGACCAGGCGGAGTCCCAGTGGGAATGGCGTGCCAAGGGCTATGCCGACCGGAGCGACGAGAGCGATGGCGAGCGCCAAGCGGGCAGGGAGGGGAGCGCCCAGCGCGGCTTCGGTGACGAGCGGTGCCACCAGGGTGCTGACAATGGTGAGTGTCAAGGCGGCACCGACGCCCACCGGCAGAGCACGGCGCAGATCGAGGGATGCGGAGAGCCTGCTACCGAGACCTGAGCCGACGAGTAGCACTGCCACGACCGTGGCAAATGCGATCGTGGGAGGACCGATGAACACGGTCAGTCGCTGCACCAGGCCAAGCTCGACCAACATGAAGCCGATTCCCAGCGCAGCGAAATAGACGAGAAACGCGCCTTTGCGTGCCTTGCGCAGTGCCGGTTGCTTGCGGATGGCACGGAGCGGCAGTACCAGCATCAGCGCGCCGAGCAACGCGGCCTGGATGACGAAGACGATCAAGGCGGTCTCGGCGACTGGCGCGTCCTCGAGAGCAAGGCGGCCTTCTCGTCCCTTCTTGAAGACCGACACCAGGTCCTCGAAGCGCAAGGCTGACCAGCGCAGGTGCTGGTTGAAGAAAGGTCGATCGTCGGTAGTCGGGGTGAGGTTGTTCTCCTCGCTGGCGTAGATCTGCCGGAGCTGCGGTG
>JAZDLZ010000049.1:0-2059 GCA_043801535.1 Pseudomonadota bacterium | reverse complement strand
TCTTGGGGAACCCTTCTCATTCCTTCTTCGCAGATGTCGGCGACGGTAACCAAGTCCGCCGGCCATTCGGGGTGGTCCGACCGGGGGGCAAAGGCAGCAGCCAGTGCCAGCCAAGCCGGTCCACTGGCATCGGTTGCCAGCACAGACCGCAAGAGCTCCCGGAGATCGGGCTGGTCGCCGAACTGGTTGGCAAGTCGATCGACAACTGGCACTGCATCGTCCAGCCGGCCAAGTCGGGCAAACGTGCGAACGAGATTCCACACCGGACGCATGATTCCCTCGCGGTGCGCGCCGATGAGGTTCCCGTGCGTACCTGGATTCTGAATGGCCAACTGAACCGCAGCCTGCCTGTCCAGGTACAGCTGCACGAGTTTTTCGCCAACCCAGGCAGAAGGAAAGAATCTGATTGCCGACTCCATCGTGGCGATCGTCCGCGCCCCCTTTGCCCCCTCGCCATACTCGGCGGTTCCGAGCTCGTCCAGATAGCGGGCGATTTCCTCGAAGGTGCGTAAATGCTCGTTCGCCTTGGACGGGAAAGCAGCGGCAAGGAACGCCAAGACTGCTATCGACTCGTTGCCTGCTCCGGTCCTCGAGAAGTGCGCAAACAGTCTCTCTGCCGACCCGACCAGAGGCTCGAAACCTGGGGGCGGAGCATCGGGAGCGTCGAGCTCGTCCGCATTCCACATGGTGAGCGCCTTCTCGAAGACCTCGAACGCGCGATCCGCATCGCCCGAGTCGAGCGATCTGGCGACACGACCGGCGTGGGCGTCGAGAAGCTCGCGCCGTCGCTGCTCGCGTTCCGGTTGGGCAGCATCCAGGGCACGGAAGGCAGAACGTGCCCTTTCCAAGTCTTCGTCGTCGTCCAGATCGAGCTGCGGATCCTGACGGGCTCTCAGCCCGCGCAGGGCTTCTTCGCGAAGCAGCGGGTGCGATATCGGCGCGCAGGCGTTCACCAGGATGGCGAGAACAGCGAGAACGGCGACCGACATCCACCGGTTGCGTTGGATCATCGGTAGAGCATACAACTTCCTTGGTCAGGCGGGCATCGACAGGATGCGGCGCACGCCGTGCGAGGCTGCGGCAATGCCGGCGCGAGCGTGCTCTTGGTTGCCAAGGGCGAAGACGTACATGGGTTTTTCGTCGAAAACGAGCATCCCGACCGCAGCAGGAAGGTGGCGAGCGGAGGCGATTTCGCCAGGAGCAAGTCTTTCGCGCCGGGCGACCAGAGGTGCGACTGCGGCTAGTTCCTCCATGTCAGGCCCTCGACGTGACCCCGCCACCAGCAATCCATCGTGGTCGGCCAGCACAATGGCAAGCAGACTCTCCCTCATCGCCACGGAGTCGAGCTGGTAGTGAAGGGCATCGCCAGTCCATTGGCTTCGTCGTCGTCTTCGTTCATCTGGCAGCAGCATGAGTTGGGTGCCTCTGTGTTCTTACAAAGTCCTACACTAGCCGACCGCTGCTTACACGGCAACTTTCTGAGTGTGTCCCAAGGAGTCAACGACGATTGACGCGACGATAGTGGCTAACTGGTCGAGTTAATTCAGATTTCTGCCGTCTGTTTGAGCTCCCTGTTCCTGGTTCTTTGTCCCTAGTTCCTAGTTTCTAGTTCTTTTCTGCGGCGATGGAATGTCGAATGAAACCAGGAACCAAGAACAGAGGACTGGGGGCCGAGAACGGCCCGCGTCGCAAGGGCGATGCGGGACACACTCGGTTTCCCGGGTTTCCCCCCAAAACGGCGATAGTGACCACGAGCGCAGCGCGGCTTCGCCGCGCGGAGGGGGGGCCCCGTTGAGCTTTGCCCACGGGGGGGACGTCGAGGGGACCTCGCCGGGGCCCCCCGCTACATACCGAGAGTATGCGCCCTCCTCGCTCCTTGCCATCCGGGCGCCTCATCGCCGATACTTTGTTCAACTTATTGGGTGTGTCCCGGAGAGTCGACGGCGATTGCTCGATCGACGGTGGCCAACCGATTGATTTGATCCGGGATTCCGGCCGCCTATTCAGGTGCGAGCCGTACCGGGGGGGCTGTTCCAGTTCCTGGTTCCTTGTCCCTAGT
>JAZDLZ010000048.1:0-2197 GCA_043801535.1 Pseudomonadota bacterium | reverse complement strand
ACTAGGGACAAGGAACCAGGAACTGGAACAGCCCCCCCGGTACGGCTCGCACCTGAATAGGCGGCCGGAATCCCGGATCAAATCAATCGGTTGGCCACCGTCGATCGAGCAATCGCCGTCGACTCTCCGGGACACACCCATTTTTTCCGACGCGCGGTAGCGCAATACTGGCATTGCTGTCACTCGTCTCCCATAATCTGTTGCATGGCCCGATTGCACTCGGCCAGCCTCTCTCCTGATCCGGCGCTAGCGCGCCTCAAGACCACCCCTCCGCCCCTCCTCTCCGAGGAGGGGAACCGCGGCGCGTCATCTCCCGGGCGACCACCAAATTGGTGCAGCGCCGCGACTCGATCTAAGGGCGGCTGCGAGCCCTCGCCGCCCCCCCGTCGAGCAAAGCTCAACGGGGCCCTCCCTTCTGCGCGGCGAAGCCGCGCTGCGCTCGTTGTTGCTATCGCCGTTTTGGGGCTCTCTGCAACAGGTCTAGTTTCTGTTCTCGTCGTCGTTCTGGTACTCCCGCATGGCGTGTCGGAAGCAAACCAGGGCAACAGTGAAACCACCGGTGGGGGGTTTCGGCTGAAAACCGAGCCGAAGATCCAGACGATCTTCGGCGACACGGCACAGTACAAGCGCTACGTCGAAAGATTCTTCACCGTGTATGGCGAAATGCAGAAATCTCACGCCGATTTCTCACGAAACGTGCAGGTAATCCTGGCCTCGCTAGAGGCCCAGGCCTCTGCTGGTGAGGCACCCCACTGCCCCACGGAAGCGATTGCGCTCGCCTATGCGACTGCTTTCAAACAAGGCCGTGCCTACCACACTCTGGGAAAAGAACTGGAAGCTCTATACAGCGCTATCCGAGATCTCGACGAAGCAGCCGAAACCAAGGGCCTGACTCCTGACTATCGCTGGAAGGTTGGCCGCGCTCTCAAGCTCTATGCCACGGTTCTCGTCGATTTTCGCGAAATGAAAGCGTTCTTCGAAAGCCAGCTGGCCAGCGAGCTGGCTTTCTACGGTTGCGATCAGCAACGGCTCCTGGCAATTGGTGAGGAGAAGCAGAAGCCGCAGACCCAGCAGCCCGCGAGCACAGTCGCGACAAACGCCACTGGCGGGAACCCCGGCAACAAACGCAAAGGCAAGGACAAGGACGTTCAGATCACCCCACCAATACCGGCCAGCACCGCCACCTTCCTCGTTGACAACTCCTCGTGCCCGGCCACTCTCACGGTGTATCTGGACGGCAGTCTGCTTGGCGACGTAGACGCCCATGCCAAAGCCGCCTTCCGATCCCTGGTCGGCTATCACGACCTCTGCCTGATTTCCTCGAGCACCGCGCAAGAGTGCGGCGAGCAGGGCACGGTCCGGCGTGCATACCTGCACGACGGCTGGTCGATCAGCATTCGCTGCGACTAGGGTCGCCGCCAGGGCGCGCGCCGCCACAAGTAATAGACGGGCACTCCCGCGACGACGATACCCAGCCCAGGCCAGGTATAGCCAGGTTTGTAGATGAGAAGAACGGCCATGACGAAACACGCTGCGATGATGTAGGCCGCAGGGACGTACGGATAACCCCAGGCACGATAGGGACGTTCGAGATCTGGCTTCTTTGCCCGCAGGATGAAGATACCGAGCAGCGTCAAGACATAGAAGATCAAGGCAGCGAAGATGACGTAATCGAGCAAGTCGCTGTACGAGCCGGACAGCACTAGCAGGGAAGACCAGATCCCCTGAATCACGAGCGCCTTGACGGGAACGCCGCTGCGCGGGCTGAGCTGTCCGGCAGCCGAGACGAACAGACCGTCGCGGGCCATCGCCTAGACGAGGCGCGCACCGGTGAGGATCAGGCCGTTGTTGCAGCCGAAGGTGGAGACGAGCACCGCAATGGCGAGCGCCACTGCCCCCGACACGCCCAGGATCTCCTTCATCATCTCGCCAGCCACTCGCTGATGCTCCGCCATGGCTATCCGTTCCATGGGAAGAACGGCGAGATAGGCGACATTGACGAGAAGGTAGAGCACGATGACTCCAGCAGCTCCGAGGAGAAGGCTCAATCCCACGTTGCGTTTCGGATTCTTGACTTCGGCGGCAACGAAGGTGGCGTTGTTCCAGGCATCGGCCGCAAACAAGGAGCCAACCATGGCAACGCCGATCGCCGCGGCAAGGGCGGTGCCGCCCAGTGGCACCCACCCACCACTCTCGG
>JAZDLZ010000047.1:0-4328 GCA_043801535.1 Pseudomonadota bacterium | reverse complement strand
ACTAGGGACAAGGAACCAGGAACTGGAACAGCCCCCCCGGTACGGCTCGCACCTGAATAGGCGGCCGGAATCCCGGATCAAATCAATCGGTTGGCCACCGTCGATCGAGCAATCGCCGTCGACTCTCCGGGACACACCCCGCAATGCTCGGTGCCCATCCTGCCTTGGCCTCCGTCCCCGTTTCTGCGTCTGGGAGCTGACTCTCGCGTGCAACGCCCGATGCGTACACTGCGGCTCCTCGGCGGGCTCTCCTCGCGACGCCGAGCTCTCCACAGCCGAGGCCCTCGCGGTCGTCGAGTCTCTTGCCTGCCTGGGGTGCGAGTCAGTGACTTTCTCCGGGGGCGAGCCGCTACTGCGCGTCGACTGGCCAATACTCGCGAGGGCGGTGCGTGCGGCAGGCATGCGTCTCGAGATGGTGACCAATGGACTGGTCGTCGCGGCTGAAGCGGCTCGCATTGCCGCCGCCGACTTTGCCGCCGTGACTCTTTCGATCGATGGGCCGGCAGCGGTTCACGATCGGTTGCGCGGGGTTCCAGGCGGCCTCGAGGGTCTTCTCGAGGGGGCACGCTTGCTGGCGGCTGCTGGTACGCGACTGGGGGCGGTCACTCAGATCAACAGACTCAACATCGATCACCTCGGCTCCATCCACGATCTCCTATTGCGGCACCAGTTCGCTGGCTGGCAGCTACAGTTGACAATGCCACACGGCCGGGCTGGCGAGCACGCTGACGATCTCTGCCTGGTTCCGGCAATGCTGCCGGCTGTCGAGGATTGGTTGCTTCGCTTCGTTGCGGAGGGCCAGCTCTTTGTCCAGGCTGCTGACAACATCGGCTACATGAGTCGGAGCGAGCCTCGACTACGGAGCGGTGGCGGCAGGTCGAGCGGGCGTTGTTTTCTCGGCTGCCAGGCCGGGCTACAGGTCATCGGAATAACCAGCGACGGGAGAATTCGCGGATGTCTGTCCCTGCCGGCGCAGTCCGACGAGGGAAACGTGCGCGAGCGCTCTCTCCGTGATCTCTGGACGAGCCCGGATGCCTTTGCCTACAACCGTCGTTTCCGCTCCGAGGATCTGGGCGGTGCGTGTGCTGGTTGTCGTTTTGCCCGGGTGTGTCGTGGGGGCTGCAAGAGCTTGGCCTGGGCCACGGCGGGTGGGCCATATGGCGACGGCGCATACTGCCTCGGGCGGATACGCGGACTGGCGGGAGGGCAGGCGCGATGATGAGGCAAGGCGGGACCGGTCAGACTCGCTTTACACTCTCTCGCCCGAACACTGCCCTTGGCCGGGATGAAAGCGCAGTGTTTTCGAGCACGAGCTCGAGCTCGAGCACGAGCACGAACTGTAAAGCAAGAGCCCCGAGAAATGGTCGGTGCCCTCCCTGGACGAGCGCCGTCATCGTCGTGGCCGACAGCCTGCGTCGAGATGGGCTCGGCTGTTATGGCGGACCCTCGACTCCGGTTGTCGATCGTATTGCTGGCGAGAGTACTCTTTTCGAGCGCGCCGTGGCTGCTGCTCCGTGGACGGTTCCAGCCGTTGCCTCGCTGATGACAGGCGTCTATAGTCACCGCCTCGGGCTGGTCAAATGGGAACAGCCGTGGCCTTCCGAGCACCAGTCGCTCTTCGCTCTCGCTGCTCGAGCCGGCTACCGCGTTGCTTCCTTCGTTTTCGATGCCGGGCACCTCTTTTGCCGGGTTCCGGCAGCAAGAGTTCAAGGCTCGTCGCAGGACACCGCTGCGCTCCTCGCCTGGCTATTCGAGCACCGGCACGAGCCGTTTCTGCTGTTCGTTCACTATTGGTGGACGCACATCCCGTATGTCGCACGGCCAATGACGGTGCGACAGTGGCAGCGGGTGACCGAGCCAGTGTTGGCTGCGCTCCGCGCCGGACCATCGGCACGCGCCGGCGTACGGCGTCTTTACGAGCACTCGGTCAGGTATTTCAGCGAAGAGTGGCTTCGAGCGCTTCTCGAGGCAGTAGACCTCGAGCGAACCTGGCTCGTTCTTACCGCCGATCACGGCGAGTCGTGGGGCGACGGAGGCCGGCCGGCGGGCAGCCACGGCGACGGCTCTGGCATCTGCGACGAGCCACCGGTCGAGCGCAGCAAGCCGTCTTTCGATCGTGTCGGTCGAGTACGCGACGTCTTCGACCTGCACGGCAACAGCCTGGGTGACGAGGTGTTGGGCGTGCCGCTGCTCCTGCGGCCTCCAGGCGGCGGCAATGGACACCGGATCGCGGGTACGGTTCGATCCGTTGACTTGGTCCCCACTCTGGCGGAGTTGATGGGATTGCCAGGCCCCGATGGTGTTGACGGGGTGTCACTTGCAGAGTGCGTGCGGGCTGGCGCACCTGCCCCCGCCGGCGACGCCGTATCGGTACGGAGCGGCGATTTCGTGGACAGTCCAACCATTCCCGATGACCCTCGGAACGTGTGGTGCGAGCTCGCGCTCACTTCCGGGCGCCTCAAGCTGCTGTGGCGGCACCAGACCGACTCCCGCCGCGTCTTCGATCTCCTCCGTGACCCGCACGAACGAACCAACATCGTTGCCGCCGTCAGGACGGCATCGCCGGAGCGCTTGCTGGGCAGGCCAGGTATCGCCTCGGCGGATCTCGAGGCAGGCTGGGATCGATTGCGCGCGGAGCTGGCGCGCGCCCGAGTGGCGCCGTGGCTGGATTCGGATCGCGAGCGCGTCGGCGAGCGCCTCAGGCTATTGGGTTACCTGAGCGACGTCGTCTTGTCGTGCCCGGCTGGCGCACCGCGGTGCGCGCAGACCGACGATACGCCGCCAGCGTCACTCCCTCGCCCGCAGCCCACAGAACGGCAACAACAGGCGCCGGTGGGCGAGAGGAGCATTCACGTTGTCTCGGGCCTCCCTCGGTCCGGCACATCGATGATGATGGCGATGTTGGCAGCGGGCGGATTGGAGGTCGCCACCGACAATTCGCGAATGCCCGACGAGGACAATCCCCGAGGCTACTTCGAGCTCGAAGCTGCCCGCAGAATCGAGCAGGACGCCACCTGGCTCGCCGGAATCCAGCAGAAGGCAGTCAAGCTGGTGTCTCCCTTGCTAGTCCATCTCCCCGCCGCGTATCGGTACAAAGTGATCTTCGTGCGCCGGGACCTCGACGAGATTGTCGCCTCGCAGAAGACGATGTTGGTCAGACGTCGCCGCCCCGATACCGGCCCACAACAGCGCCAGGTGCCGGCCTGGCACGACTGGTCCGTACCGACTACCGCCGCCGGAGACGACGACGACGATGACGACGATGCTCGCCTGAAGGAGCTCTTCGCCCGTCATCTTGCCGGTGTCGAGGCCTGGCTGAAGACCCAGGCCAACATCGAGGTGCTGTACGTGGACTACCGCCGGGTGATCGCCGAGCCACACGCCGCCGCCCAGGAGATCAGCCAATTCGTCGGCGGGAGTCTCGATGTCGAACGAATGGCACGAACGGTGGACGAGTCCCTGTATCGGCGACGGTCTGGCTAGCTATGGCTATCGTCGTGTGCACCGGTGATCGCCTGGTGGCGAACGTAGCACGGGCAGACCCTTCTCCCACGCTACCGGCACGTCATGCCACAGACGCTGCAAGAGCTGGCAGTATCCCTCGAAGAAAACGTCCAGATCGAGAGCGAGAGTGTCGCCTATGTCAGTTACCGCGTAGAGTCTACGGGCCTCGGCGTCGAGCAGAACATGGACAATCGGACCGTGGAGCTTGGCCGAGTCGAGTAGTGTTCCGTTCTCCAGACTCCACAGCCCGAGAAAGCCGTTGGCGAATCCGGCTACCAGGATGCCGTGTATCCCGTCGGCGATCCTGGTCACGGCGCTCGTCGGGGTGCCCTCGAAGGCAAACGACAGTCTCGCCGCCGTCCGGCCTGCGTGGGCGGACAGGATTCTAAGCTCACCGTCGTCGAAGCCCAGGACAAACCGTTCGTCGGTTTTTCCCAGAGCAGTCACTCCGACGGCGTCGCCGGTCACCGATGTAATTTTTGCCCCACGTTCGTCGAACAGGTAGATTGCATCGTCGGCCGCGATCATGATCTGGTTTCCGCTCGGAGCCAGAGCGCTCGCGTTGGTATCGCCAGTATTGAGCTCGACTTCCGCCCCGGACGGAGACAGCAGGCGCGCTGCTCGTTCGGCCAGAACGACGCAGCCAGCTCGGGTGGCAAAAAGGTCGGTGATGGGCGGCATCGGCTTGTCAACAAGCATCTTGTCGACGGGTGTGATCGTTGCTCGTTGGTCCCCGTCGATGGCGGCGAACCCAGAGCGTCAGCGATACCCGACGTGGACGTGTCTCGGTCGGATGGACATGACAAGGCACCCGAGGGAGCGCA
>JAZDLZ010000046.1:0-6427 GCA_043801535.1 Pseudomonadota bacterium | reverse complement strand
ACTAGGGACAAGGAACCAGGAACTGGAACAGCCCCCCCGGTACGGCTCGCACCTGAATAGGCGGCCGGAATCCCGGATCAAATCAATCGGTTGGCCACCGTCGATCGAGCAATCGCCGTCGACTCTCCGGGACACACCCCTATTTTGCGACGGCGACCTGCGTTCAATGATCCGCCGCAACGCCGGAACGAAGTAGCCAGGGGACGGCGAAGCAGCCGTAGGTTATCCCCATTGCTCCCAGCGTGGCACGGAGACCAATCGTATCGGCGATCGCCCCCCATACGAGTGCCGCCGCAGGCATGAGCCCACCGAATGCTAGCCCGTTGACACCCATTACTCGCCCGCGCAGAGCCTCGGGAACGGCAACCTGCAGCATGGTGCTTCCGAGGCCGACCGCCAGGGAGACGCTGAACGCCATGGTCGCGACCAGCACTGCGGCGGTCCACGGGTTTTGGACTTGAGTGATGCCCACGAGCGCTGCCGCCGAAACCGCGCAGCCACCGACCATCAGCTTCCCTCTCCTCGACGGGGAAACACGAAGTAGCGCCAGTGCCCCCAGCATCGCTCCGAGCCCCGAGGCGGACATCATCAATCCGAGCACCTTCTCGTTGCCCGCGAGGAGAGTCTTCACCGAGATGGCGAGAAACACGATCAGGAACGGGAAGACGGTGGTCGCGGTCAACGCGGTGAATCCGATGACTGCCCTGATCTGTCGTTGGGAATGGATGTAGCGCAGTCCCTCCTTGAGTGCCGCCCAACCACCAAGCCGAGATCTGTTCGATTGCTCGCGGGGTGTTATCAGCGCCAGGCTGAGAATGACCGCGAAATAGCTGATCCCGTTGGCGACGAAGGCCATCGTGGTGGAGGTGGCGGCGATGAGCAGGCCAGCCAGCGAGGGACCGACCAGCCTCGAGCCGTGAAAAATCGACTGATTGAGGGCAATCGCCTGGGGAATGTCCTCCGGCGGTACGAGCTGGGGCACCAATGCATGTTGGGCCGGTAAATCGAAGGCGACGATCACCCCGAAGAAGAGGGCGAGCAAGTAGACGTGAAAGAGCCCGAGTTGGCCGAAGCCAATCAAACCAGCATAGACAAAGGCGAGGATTGCCAGGCCGAGCTGGGTCGCCATCAGCACCTTGCGTCGTTCGTACTGATCGGCAACCACGCCGCCATGGAGAGACAGAGCGACGACTGGGAGCGAAGCAACGACATGAACGGTGGCGATCGCCGCCTTCGACCCAGTCAGCTGCACTACTACCCACTGCTGTGCCAGCTGTTGCATCCATACCCCAACCAGGGAAATAGTCTGTCCTGCCCAATAGATACGGAAATCACGGTGCGCCAGCGCGGAAAGGGAGCCAGGCGACCTCAAAGCACTCATCCCCGCGGAGGCTATCATGTGGTAACAATCCCGCCATGCTGCTTCACAACTCACGCTTCCAAGTCCCTCATCCAGTCAACGAGCCAGTACTATCGTACGCCCCGGGCACACCCGAGCGTTCTGCTCTCAAGGCAACGCTATCGCGGATGACGAGCGAGCGAATCGAGATACCGCTGGTCATTGGAGGCCGGCCGGTCAAGACCGGTAGAACGGCCGAGTGCCGCCTGCCCCACAACAACGGCCACGTGCTGGCCACCTATCATCAGGGTGGTCCGGCCGAGGTCGAGCAGGCTGCCGCGGCTGCGCGGGAAGCATGGCAAGAGTGGTCGCGCATTCCTTGGGAGGCGCGCGCCGCGGTGTTCCTGCGCGCTGCCGAGATTCTGGCAGGTCGTCACCGGCAGACTCTGAATGCGGCGACGATGCTCGGGCAATCCAAGACTGCTCATCAGGCAGAGATCGACGCGGCGTGCGAGCTGATAGACTTCTGGCGATTCAACGTTCGCTATGCTCACCAGCTCTATGCCGAGCAGCCGAGCAGTCCGGCCGGGCAGTGGAACAACATGGAGCTCCGGGCACTCGAAGGGTTTGTCTTTGCCGTGACTCCCTTCAACTTCACCTCGATCGCCGGCAATCTGCCAACAGCGCCGGCCATCATGGGCAACACGGTCATCTGGAAGCCGGCTTCCACGGCAGTCTTCTCGGCGTGGTACATCATGAAGATCCTCGAGGAAGCGGGGCTCCCACCGGGCGTCATCAACCTGGTTCCTGGCAAGGGCGGATCGGTTGGCGACGCAGTAGTCAAGCACCCCGAGCTGGCTGGCATCCACTTCACCGGTTCGACACCTGTCTTCCAGGACATGTGGAGAATCGTGGGCGGGAATGTCGGCAGCTATCGTACCTATCCAAGGCTCGTCGGCGAAACGGGCGGCAAAGACTTCATCGTTGCCCATTCTTCAGCCGATGGGGATGCGCTGGTCACTGCCATCGTCCGAGGTGGCTACGAGTACCAGGGACAGAAGTGCTCGGCCGCTTCTCGGATCTACGTGCCGCAGACCGTCTGGGAGCGGATCGAGGCTCCTCTGGTCGAGGCCATCAGAAGCCTGCGGGTCGGTGACGTGGCCGATTTCCGGAATTTCATGGGTGCCGTGATCGACCGGGCCTCGTTCGACCAGCTCAGCGGCCATATCGACGCTGCCCGCCACGATTCCAAGCTCAAGATCCTCGCTGGTGGCGAATGCGACCGCTCGCAAGGCTGGTTCATCAGACCCACCCTGATCCGCACCGACGATCCGCGTCACGATCTCATGGAGCGCGAGCTGTTCGGCCCAGTCGTCACGCTGTTCGTCTACCCGGACAAGGACTACGAACAAATCATCAAAGTGTGCGACGCCACGTCGCCGTACGCACTGACTGGCGCCATCTTCGCCAACGATCGCATGGCGATCAATCGGGCGACGGATCTTCTGCGTCACGCGGCCGGCAACTTCTACATCAACGACAAGCCTACCGGCGCAGTAGTCGGCCAGCAGCCCTTCGGTGGTGCTCGGGCTTCCGGCACCAACGACAAGGCCGGGTCGATGCTGAATCTCATTCGTTGGGTTTCGGCGCGGTCGATCAAGGAGACGTTCACTCCGCCAACCAGTCACACCTATCCATTCATGACCGAGCAGTAGATTCGGGATCGCGCATCCGGATCATCAATGTTCGAAGCATGTGCGTTGCCAACGTATTGGCCCGCGCCTTGCTTCGTCTACCAGCATGCCCGCTCATCTGCGTTTTCGTAGCCGTGAAGACGCCGGCCGTGCCTTGGCAACCGAGCTTCTCGAGGCGACGGCGCCTCCTTCGGTCGTGCTCGGCGTTCCGCGCGGCGGAGTCGCGGTAGCAGCTCCAGTCGCCGAATTGCTCGGCGCGCCGCTGGCCGCGGTGTGGATACGCCGAGTCGTCTCTCCACGGGAGCCCAGCATCGTGCTTGCCGCCGTGGACATCGACGGGGACGTGACGCTCTCGACCGAAACCGTTCGTGCCGAAGGGCTCCGCGACGACCAGGTCGCTGATCTGTCTTTCCGAGCTCACCAACGATTGTTGGCAGATTGGGAAGCAGCGCCTGGGCTCGACCCGACTCCGCTCTTGCCAGGCACCTGCGCGATCGTGGTCGAGGATTGGCTGGACACCGGTCTGACGATGAGAGCCGCGATGCGCTGGGTTCGCCACCAATTTGCCGGTTGCGTGGTACTGGCAGTCCCAGTGGTTGATGGGCGAATCTGGCGCCGGCTAGCATCCGACGCCGATCGAGCGATCGCCTTGGAGGTGCGCCAGGACGGTCCGATCGCGAGCAGCGACATCTACGAGCAGTACCAGCGGGTGCCGAAACAAGAGGTAGCGGCTATCCTGGAAAGGGCGGCGCGTCTTGTTGGAGCCAGGTCGTTGCCATAGTGCGTCCGTGCAGACGCCGACGGGCGGAGCGTTTCCACAGCGGCATCGTCTGCTCACCCCGGAAACGCCGCGTTTTCGCCGAAATCAGCCCGCCCGACTCCACCTTCAGCCGGTGTTCCTGTCAGACCGCCGTCATGGGGCGTTCGAAGATCGCGGTGAGCGCGCCAATCGCGACCAGCGTGGTGTGCAGGCGGAAACCGTGATTGACATACTTGCCGAGACGCTCCGTGTGATGAGCGTAGCTACCCCAGGATCCGTCCTGGTTTTGTGAGCTCAAGAGAAAGTGGACACCATCGAGATAGGCTGGCGAGTCCTGCATTCTGAGGTAGTGGAGACATTCGACCAACTCGCCGGCAAGATCCGGGTCACTCTTGGCCTTGTACCGATGGATCAGGGATCCGATCGTCGTGCGCAGGTAGGCCTTTGACGCTGTGTCGAACGGATCGACGTCGCGCTGGTCGCCATACTCGTAGACCGCGTACACCTCGTGCGTTAACGAGTAGACGTCGTTGTTGGTCATCTTTGCGGGATCGAGCCTTTGCGCGATCACCCCAGCCTCCAGAGCGCCGTCGAGAGGAAACGGCTCCGCAAGCCCGAAGTGAGCGTAGTACCAGTGAAACACTCGACGCTGATGTGGGCCGCGTCTCTCCATGTGACCATTCAACCGACCGTGGATCTTCCTTATCTCCTCCCGGTAGCGGGTCGTGTCGAGGCCGAGCCGTTCCATGAGCACCGCTGCCCTGAGATACGAGGTGGCATCTTGTTTGAACCAACGGTCGCTGATGGTTGCCATGTCGTGATAGCGGTCCTCGAAAGTGATCGCGACGACCTGACGGATTCTCTCGAGGAGCTCTGCCTTCTCCGGCTGAGGCGCGACCTGCCAGAGTCGGTAGTAGGAGTCGAGTTGCTCTACGAGCTTCTTCTTGCCCTTGATGTGGACGGCGCGCAATTCGAGCGGGTCCACATGAAGGTTGTCAAGCCAGGCGCGAGCGCGGGCCATCGCTGCGCGATAGTGAGGTTCGAGGGATTGAAGGGATTCGGGAAGGACTATGCCGCCGGCAGGAGAAGCGCCGCCAGAGGGAACGCGGCCCGCACAGGAGCAGCGAGAGCATCCAAGGGAAGAATGGAGCACGAATCCCAGCACCGCGAGGTGTCCGAGGCACAGCTTCTTCGTCGAGAACGCGACCGATTCATTCATGCAGAAGGTCCTTCGGCACGCTGCAGTCGAGTGCCGCCTGCTCGTCGACCTGGATCGCAACGACCGCTTCCTCGGCCGAGGCAGCGGTCAGCAAGAGCTCAGTCACCTGCTCCTTCTCCGCCGTTGGCTCGGTCCGGTTCTCGGGGAACGTCAATCCAAGCGAAATACAGTGCAGCGATCCGAGAAGCCGGATGACGTTGTCAGCCGGCACGACTACGACTTCAATGCCGGAAAGCGTATCGGCAAGAGCCCGGTACGCGGACGCTTCGATGTCATCGGGAACATCACGGTAGCTCGGTGCCACGAAACTAGTCCTCAAACGGAGCCCGTTCACATACGTTCGGTACTTGCCCTCGCCGAGGTATGGCAAGGGCACTCTTGCCACGCGGAGATCGGATCCGAGCCTCGCCGCTGCTTCCTTCAGCCCGCGCGCCGCCTCGTCCATCCGCTCGGCATCCTCGTGGCTATCCGTAGTTCTTACGTCCGCAACAGCCACCACATCCGCCGCAAGAAACTGCGCAAACATGTCGATGTGGCGTGCTTTCTCATCTTTGAGAGCGGGCAAGAGGGCAAGCAGTTGGCATCCAAGCGTCTCGAGCAGCGGGTCCATGATGGCCGGGTCGTCGAAGTCGATGTTGTTCTCTCGACAGTATTCGATCGTGGTGGCGCAGAGACCTAGACCGTTGCTAATGATGGCGCCTCCGGCCAGGTGGAAAGGAAGGGGTTCCACGGGCACTCCGACTCGCGACGCAAGCACTGAAGGGATCGCGTCGTCGGCAGGCCTTGAGTCGCTGTAGTCCGCGTCAAGCCAGGAATGGTCGCCGTCCCTCCGCACAATTTCAAGCGGACCATAGTCACGTATCCAGGGAGTGTCGTGGCCAATCCAGAGGAGCGAAACCTTCCCATTACCAAGGCCGGATCGGAGTATCCAGGTCTGAATTTGGAGTGACGTGTTCTTGGCGGGGTTCGCGAGCAGGAAGACGCGTGTCTGGTCCTGGGCAATTGCAACGAGGTCGGCGAGCGAATCAGCCCACTGCTCGGAGTACGCGAGGAGCAGCGCGTTGGGCGGCTCCCAATCGCCACGCAGACGGTGGCCGAGATTCCGATCAGCATGCTCGTAGATGCGGGCACGGGGAGGACAGTCGTCCCCTGGTGATAGTGAGTCATCCGTGAGAATGCATTGACTGTCTGGCCCAGGAAGCGCCGCCGCATTCACAGCATCCTGATCGAGGGCGTAGGAGTCGAGGATGTTGGAACGTGACTCATGAATGACTGTTTTCGACCCCAGAGCAAGCAACGGTACAAAGATCGCAATGAGTGAATACCTCGGCCTTCTCATCTGTCGTCCAAGACGATCGCTACGGAGCAATGCCAACACCTACTTGCCTGTGCCGTATCGTAATGAGGGATACGGC
>JAZDLZ010000045.1:0-5381 GCA_043801535.1 Pseudomonadota bacterium | reverse complement strand
ACTAGGGACAAGGAACCAGGAACTGGAACAGCCCCCCCGGTACGGCTCGCACCTGAATAGGCGGCCGGAATCCCGGATCAAATCAATCGGTTGGCCACCGTCGATCGAGCAATCGCCGTCGACTCTCCGGGACACACCCCTCCTCGCTCCTTGCCATCCGGGCGGCTCATCGCCGATACTTTGTTCAAGTTATTCTGCGACGGCTCCTTAGTCGAGACTGACCCAGAGTCGGTATGGTCCCGTTCGCTCGACGCCGCCTTTTTCGCCGTCCTCGACGAAGGTGTCGACGACGATATAGTAGCGGCCGGGCTCGATGGATCTGCTGAAGGTGACGTTCGCTCTGGCAAGACATGCATGCTGGTCGTCGCCATCGAGGAGGTGCACGTCGACGTCGACCAGGTCGCCGCGCACGTCGTCGACGGTGACGACGAGCACGCCGGGGCGATCGATGGTCAAGAGGTAAACCGTCTCGGGTCCTGCCTCGTTGGCTGGCGAGCAGTTGTACTGGTCGAACCTACGCTCCAGACCGTGCTCGGTGCTCCAGGCATGGGAGAACGGAAGCTCGGCAATGCGGAAGGGGCAGGCGTGCGTTCCGGTTCCGCCTTCGTGAGGGCATGGCCACCACACTTGTGGGTCGATGTCTCTGACATCGATCAGATAGTAGTCGACAGGGTTGCCGAAGGAAGTCCATGCCTTGGTGATGAAGTGCGTCCAGTTGGCGATTCCGGGGATGACCTGGCACCCGGCCGACCATCTGCCAATGGCAGCCCGTCCCAGCGGGGCAGAAACCGAGGCCATGTGAATGTTGTGACCGTTGCCGACGCGGTCGTGATCGGTCAGGTCGGGCGGCGGCAGCCAACCATTGCGGTCGCTATCCCAGTGGCCATTCTTGTTGGTGTCGTCGCGTACCAGGTAATCGTATTCGCCCACGCGCAGGGCGTGGTAGCCGCGATGCCAGCCGTTCGCGTAGCGGTAGCGGCGATTGGCCCGCAGCGAGGAGGAGGAGTACCAATCGAAGTCGGCTGCTCCGGGATCGGTGCTGGCCGGGACCTCGCGCACCGTCTTCTCATCCTCCTCGGTCCGCCACAACAGGATCAGCGTATCGTTGAACCGGTCGGGCAGGTTTCCGTTGGACAGGAGCTGCCCAGGATAGGCGCCTCTTATCCCTACCACGGTCCGGACCGAGGGCGTCTCGTCAATGGAGCCACCAGTAGTCAGTCTCACGATCGTCGAGTACAAGTCGAAGGCCTGGCTCTCGTCCAGTAGCTGGGGTCCGTCTGGAGTCTCGTAGCACCGGACCTGGCCATTCCAGGGAAGAGCCCGCGCGAATACTGGGAGGTCGTCCTGGTAGGTTGGCAGGACGATTCCATCATCCTCGAGAGGATAGCCGCCGAGAGAGGGCCAGAACCGCATTGTTCCCGGTGGGGCTGGCTCGACGGTGGCAGTCGCGCCGATGGCCACGTGGTTGGAGCCGGTCGTGGTATCGGCGAGTCGTGGCCATGCTCTTTGGCCGGCGCGAGGCATCACCGATGGACTGCGCGATGCCCCGGAGTCATGGTCGTGGTAGTCGTAGTCGTAGTCATGGTCGTAGACGAACGTCTCGTCGTAGTCGAAGTGGCAGTCCGCCACAGTCGAAGGTTCCTCCGAAGGTACGGGAAACCCGCTCGTGCCGTCTGTCATCACCACGAAGCCAAGCTCCGGTTGTCCCATTGACGCCACAGTGGCGGCCATCGATTCGAGCCCCTCACTGTCGCCTCCTTGCCGATCGGTTGAACCGAGACCGCCATCGCCGCAGTCGAGAGTCACCTGACCACCGTCGTGCGGGTCGTGCGGGTCGTGGTCTTCCTGCGCGAGAATGCATCCAGACTGCACAACGACCAGGGCCAGCGCAGGAATGGTCAGCCTTGCTCGCCAGGAATGCCTGCCCTCCATAACAGTATTATCGACCGATGCCGCGAAGAGTTGCGTCCGGAGTGACTCGGGCCAGAGCACCGTTCGGTGTTCTAGGGCTTCAGAATCATGGCGCTGCTCTGCTTGCCGTCGAGATACACGCGGAGGGGACGAGGGAGGCGAACGTGGCGGACTTCGCTGGTCTCGTACTGAGTGGGCAACGATTTCAGCCAGTCGAAATCCAGGGAGCGTCGCGATTCGGTGCTGTGGCGACCGGTATTGGAAATGGTGAGGTAGCCGATGCGGAACGAAGTCACGTTGTGAAAAAAGTGCGCTCCCTGGGAGGGCTCGACCTCTCGATCGAGGAAGCTCGTCTCCACGATCACTCGAGCGCCGGCGATTTGTGCCCATTTGACCGGAATGCCGAGGCGAGGATCAGATGAACCCCATCGTCCTGGTCCGATGAGCAGGTACGGCAATCGATCGGCTTGGAGACGATGGTTGAGAGCGCCGACCTGCTCTGCTACTCGCGGAGTCTCGTGGCACTCGAGGTCGCAGCGTTTGACGAAAACGATGTCCTTGATGTCTTCGATTACTCCGTGGCCCAGCGAACGGTCGGTTCGACACAAGACGTGCTCGGGGGCGACGTCACCCGTTTCTACGATATCGTCGACGAGCTGGGTAGCCTGCGGCCTGACCTGGAGCAGATACAGGCACGGAGTCCGGCGCCGGGACGATCCGTTGCTCGGACTTGCGCGCCATCCGTCGGTTTGCACCGCGAATTCGATCTCCACCGGACATCCGAGCTTCTTGCTGCACAGGCGCAGTATCTCCGCCAGGGCAGGGGCCAAGGGAATCGCGTCCCATTTGAGGATGTTGTTGAAGGTGACAAGGCGGGGTCCAGGGAGGCTCAGGCTGTCGCGAATGACGTCATCCTCGCGCGAGTAGACGCTGGCGACGAGCGGCAGTGTTCCGTCCTGCTCGGCAGCCTCGAGCTCGTGCAGGCGCAAAGACGAATCGGGGTCGCGGCGGAAGTCGACGGTTGTTCTGCCGAGGTCCAGGGCATAGAAATGGGACTGAGAGTAGCGGAGGAGCTCCTGCGGCGACGAATACTGAGGCAGCGCTCCGGGCATGGCTGGCGAGAACTGCAGTGCGGTTCTGCCTTGGACGATGGTGTGACCGAGACCAAGCGCGAGCAGAGCGAGCCCGTCTTCGGCGCGCTGGTGACCGACCGGATAGTAGTTGTACGACAAGCCGACGCCAGCGATGGTCGGATAGAATCGATCCCCATAGGCGTTGCCGACCATCTCCTGGATGATCACCGCCATCTTTTCTTCTTCGAGCGAATAGGATGTCCCGGCGATGTAGGCGCGCGCGTCCTCCGAATAGGTGGAAGCGAAAACCGCTCGCACAGCCTTGCACAGCTCCTGAAACCTCACCTCTGGATCGCGGTGATTGTTGGGAAGCATGTAGGTTGCGTAGATACCGGCGAATGGCTGGAGCTGCGAGTCCTCCAGCAGGCTAGACGAACGCACGACGATCGGACCGTTGAGCTGGGACAGGGCGTTCCAGAGGTCGCGCATCAGGGAGCCCGACAATCGTCCGGCCAGACACTGCTGCAAGACGGTCTCGCTGTCGGCGTCGCGATCGATGTCGTTGGCCTCGACGAAACGATCGAATTCGTCGGTGCCGACGGCAACGGTGCGGGGCGTGCGAATGAGCAAGCCGGGAAAACGATCGACGAGCCCTTCGCGAGCTAGCAGGGAGCCGACGAATGCCAGGCCTCGCGCCTTGCCGCCTACCGAGCCACTGCCAAGACGCAGGAAGTTACAGTCGGCGATTCCGGTCACTGGCGCCGAATCGGAGATCACGCCTTCCTGCCCGCGGATCCGCTCCTCGCGAAGCACCTCGAGAAGATAGCGGCGAACTCCGTCGATGCCGCCCAGGGCTTCGATCCGCTTTGGTCGTATTCGCTCGGCCAGACCGAAGGCGCTGCGCGCCATCAGCCAGAGGGAGAAGTGATTGCGGGTCGCATGGTACTCGAGTGAGGCCGACGGAAGCGTCGGCAATATGCGTTCGAGCTCGTACATGTCGCGCGCCCGGGCGACCTCGGTGTGGTCGGGCAAACGAAAGACAAAGTCGCCGAATCCCAGGCTCTCGGTGACGAAGCTGCGGATCTGCCGCAGCAGAGTGCTGGAATTCTTGTCCACGTAGTGCAGCCCGAGCTGGCCAGCGCGATTGGCGTTCTCCGGCTCGGCGGATTGCAGGAGAATCGGCAGCTCGGGATCGTCCGTTCGCATCCGTTCCACTAGACGAAACCCTGCTTCCGGATCGTCCTGTCCGTTGCGCGGCAGGCCGACGTCGCTAATGACCGCAACGACATAGGGAAGGAAGCGCTCGTAGCAGGCCACGGCCTCCTCGTAGGTCGTGGCGAGCAGTACCTTCGGTCGCGTCTGCATGCGGAGCAGGCGGTGCAGATCGTTGACGCCTTCGGCGACGAGCGATTCCGATTGCTCCATCAGCTCCGAATAGAGCATTCCCAAGAACGAGGAATAGCGCCTGACGGAATCCTCGACGACGATTATGACCCTCACGCCGGCCGTTCTGGTGTCGTGCTCGACATTGCGGGCGTCTTCGACAAGCTTGATCATCGACAGCAAAATTCGCGAGTCGCCAGTCCATACCAAGACTCGATCGACTGCTGTTGGATCTACTCCACCACCTGGGAAGTTGCAAAGGTCGGCCTCGGCAAAAACCAAAAGAACCACTGGCATTCCCGGATACCGCGACTTCACCATTCGTCCGAAGGCGCTGACGTCCATGTCGGCGATCCTCACCATCGAAACGACCAGGTCGAAGCGGCGTTCGGCAAGTAGCTCCAGCGCCCTGGCGCCGGTAGAAACGTGAGTAATCCGCGGCGCCGACAGCAGCGTGAGCTCGGAGTATCCGGTGAAGATGCTCTCCGTGAGTTGGCCGTCCTCTTCCAGCGTGAACGCATCGTACGGGGAGGAGACGAGAAGAATCTCTCTCACTCGATAGGGCATCAGATCGTGGAAAGTCAGATACCAGGGACGGACACTGCGAAGGGTTGCTTCTTCCATCGGTGAGGTCTCCTGCATTCGAGCACTATGCCGACGCGCGAATCTGCCGCCAAAGGCGGCCGTAGCCTAGAGCACCTGGGATTCGGAGTCCAGGATTCCAACCGACAGTATTCGCCTGATCGGGCCGTCTGGGCTCGTTCCCTCCGCTACAGAACAGGCGCCAGGCAACAGGCAGCCGGCAATGCCGGAGGGAAAGCGTTTGGCATTCGACAATGGATTCGGCGGGACCGCTGCAGATTGGATTCAGAGTAGACCGATCCCGTCTCGCGTGGTGGCTTGGCGCGTTGGCGACTGGCCACTGCAAGGAGTGACGCGCTGCGCTCGTGGTCACTATCGCCGTTTTAGGGAGCCTGCAGTCCCCTGGGGGTGTGAATCAAAGCCGTTGGTTGT
>JAZDLZ010000044.1:0-5852 GCA_043801535.1 Pseudomonadota bacterium | reverse complement strand
GCTAGCGCCGGATCAGGGAGGCGACAGTTCAGCACTGGCGGCGGACAACTACTCTGCTGGTTGCAGGATGATGGGAACCTCGAACGTCGTGCTCTCCTGCTGGAACGGCGGCACCTTCCAGCGGCTGCTCACTCCCCGAATACAGGCGGTAAAATCGTCGCTGATCCTCGGCGTGAACGATGCGCTCTTCGCCGAGCCCTGTTGGTCGAAACTGACCAGGACTTTTCCATCGATCTTGCGAGCCTGGATCGCTTCGTTCTTCTTGAGGGCGGCAACGTAGCACTGCTGAATGGCCGTTCTGGAACCCTTGACTTCGGCGATGATCGCGTTGCTCAACCTGGTCGCGTCCTCGGCGCCGATCTTGACATCCTGAGGCGCTCCGCCGGCGAAAACCCGCAAAATGTCTCCTTCGAGACGTACCAGAATTTCGTTGGCCGGACGCTGGTTTCGCTGTTCGTCAAGCTGCTTGGTGCACATGTCGGTCGCTGTCTTGGCGCGCTCGCGCTCTTGTTTGGCCAGGTCGCGCTCCTGCTGGCATGCCATCAGCTTGTTCAGCACCGCTTGCTCACCCGAGCTCTTGGCCTCGCCGCAGCCGCACAAGGCCAGCGCTACCAGGACGGTGCCACTCACAAGTCGAATAATCATCTCCTTGCTCTCCTCGCCCCTTGGGAAGATGGGGCTCTCGATTGTTGACGAAAGCTGCCTCCAGCCACAGCCAGCATTATTGCTCGGTCCCTTCGCCGATGCACTACACTACTGCAATTCCTATCGATCATTTGCTCCGGCATTTGCTCCGGCATTTGCTCCGGATGATTCAGCTTGATTCCGGGACGCCATTGCCCTCCTCGCATACTCGGCGATTTTGGGTTGAGTGCGAGGTTCCTCGGCGACGTATGCCACGAGCTCGCGTTCTGCCACCGTGCCGAGAGACAGGAGAGCGTCAATCACTGCGCCGAGCACGGAGACATCCGAATCGAAAGACGGGTCGACGCGGTAGAGAAGCAGGTACCTGCGTAGCGCCGGAAGGGCTTCCTTGTTGCCGCACGCAGCCAGCGCGATGGCGATTTCTCTCACCGCTGGCAGAGGAGTATCGGGATCCTCCAAGTGTTTGATCAACGCCGGTGCAGCCTGGGGATTGGCGATTGCCGCCAATGCCCGGGCAGTCACCTCCAATGCGCGCGGCTTGGTCCCTTCGAGGAAATCGGACTCGGTCTTCAGAGCGTCAACCAGCACCGGCACTGATTCGACGTCCCTTCTTGCGATCAAGACCTCGGAAGCCTTGTCGTAGAGGAGCTGCGAGGTATCGTCGTTCTTCAAGATGCCGAGCAGAGTGGAAGTCACATCAGCGCCGGGCAATCGTCCGAGCTCGGTGAGAGCGAAAAGCTTCTGGACATCGAACCGGGCATCGCGGTCTCTGACGATCGAGACCAATACCTCCCGGGTCTGCGGCGCCTCCGTCTTTCCGGCAAGCCCCTCCGATGGACGATAGCCGTCGGCGTCGAACGTCGCTCCGAGCACCTTCCCTTCGATTCTCGTCTTCCCCAACTCGGCGCCATTGGCGGGATCGATCGCTCCGAGCTCGCCTTCCTGGGAAACATAGAGGATTGCTGGTCCAACGTGCTCGGCAGCGACGACGTCGTGGCGAGGGAACCGTTGCGCCCAGCGAAGAGACCCGGTCACGGCGTCGAACCCAAAAAAGAAACGGAAGGAGAACACAACCACCGTGTTGTCCCGGAACGCGAATTCCCCGTCGGTGGCTCGGACATGCCAAAGAATCCGGTTGCGGTCGTACGCCGAGTAGCTCGCCTGAATTGGCTGGAAAGCGTCGAAATAGTAGGCTGGCCGCACGAAATCGGGCAGCTTGGCAGTGAGATAGGAAGCATCTTGCTTGGTGCCGGTGACCGATTTTTCATCGAGGAGAAACACCCCGCGTGAGCCGTAGCAGACCGTGTCTTGGCTGGCACGCACGAAGTTGATCGACTCGTCCTCTTGCCGAATCCGCGCCAACTGCTCGCCAGTCCGAGCATCGAGAATGGTCAGCCATTGGGTCATGAAAGGCATGAACACCAACCCCCGCACGGCAGCTGGCGCGCCGAGCGTTCCCGGTGCATCTGCTCGCCAGATCTCCTTGCCTTCTCGCAGTGCTGCCAGATACCAGGAACGTTTCTCGGTCGTGTCGTCTTGGACGACGGAAAAGACGGTATCGTCGTCAGCAGCCAAGCCAAGGAATGTCGTCTTGGCGGGGGGGTGATACGTCCAGAGCGGCCTTCCATCGGCAATTGCACGAACGACAATCAGCTCATTGCCTTCCCGATAAGCAATCTGGCTGCGGCCTACGGCAATTCGTGAGGACGCCTCGGATTCGACGGTCCAGGCAGGCTTGCCGGCGGCGAGATCCCAGGCCACCACTTGCCTGCTCTTGCCGGTGGTCACCAGAAAAGCCATCGGACCGCGTTCGTTGGCAGTGCCACTCGGCGAGATTGGCCGCTGGAGCTGAAACGCCCGCGCCAGCGCCGTTGCGCTGTTGTCCTCGGAGCTGAGAGCGAACGTCGCAGCACCGCCGCATCCACTATTGCCACCAGCCGCTGCAACGAGCAGCAGCAGCCCGGCGAATGCCCTGGAAGAGCACTTGGCAGTGAGATTGGGACTACCAGTCGATCCCACTCGGCCCACTCGGCCCATTCGGCGCATCACCTACCCCCTCCACCTAGACGCTGTTCGCACAACACTTGGGCCTCTCGCCTCGATTGTCTTGGCGGGTTCTCCGGAGTCATGCTCACGAACGTGGTGAGCGCGACCAGAGCCTCGTCGGCGTTGATCTTGCCGAGTGCCCTGACGACCTCGACGTAGACGTTTTCGCTGCCGAGATCGGCTCGAAGCAACATTCCTCCCAGACAGTCGGCCAGCGAGCCAGGCGGAGCAGTGCCGATGAGCTCGGCGACTCGGCGAGCAATGTCGGCATTGGCGACGGCGGCGAGCGCAGTCGCCATAGCCCGGTCGCCACGCTCCAACAAGGCAATCATCGCTGTCCCGGCGTTGGCATCCTTTCTGGCAGATGCAACGTGCGCCGCTGCAGCCCGCACCTGTTCGCTGCTATCACCAAACGCCGACCGCCACGTCCTTACCGCTGCCTGGTCATCGAACTGACCAAGCGCAATGATTGCCTGGGCACGCACGTCTGGATTGCGGTTGCGGGCGTAGTGGAGCAGGGTGTCGAGGGAAGCAGGATCGCGATGCAGACCGACCGCCGCCAGCGCCGCTGCGGCGATTCGAGGATGAAGTCCCATCGCCAGAGCATCGAGAAGAGCATCGAGAGCTCCCGGTTCTCGCGACTGCCCGAGAAGCGTGGCAGAAGCTATTGCTGTCTCGACATCGGTGCCGCCCAGGGAGACTTTGGCGGCCGCGACACTGACGACTACCGGAGCAGTTGTTGCCGGCTTTACTGACTCTCCAGGCGACGGCGACGGCGACGGCGACGGCTGAGCATTGGCAACTGCGGGCGTTGGCTGCGTATTCGCCACTGCGGGTATTGGCTTGGGCGATAGTTGCTCTTGCGCAGCGACGAACGCTATGGGAACGAGCGCGGCTCCGATGCACGCGGCAGCGCCGACGAGCAGCGTCGCGGGATGGCGACCACGACGGGGTAGCTTTTCCTTGCATGGTGAGTTGATACGCAAGCTCGACCTCACAGCAACAAAAAGACGGTGGAGAGTACTGTGCTTCCTGGCTGGACGTTTAGCACAGCATGACCTGCGCTACAACCTAGATGGCAGGATGCAGGACAGAAGACCGTTCAATCCTCATCTTGCTCCGGGTTCGGCAGCTCGCCATCTTGGTTGACCATATCGTCGGTGAACACGACCTTGCCGGAAAACTGCTTGGCCTCACCGCCGATCATGAACGTCGCCTCGGCGATAATCTGACCTTCGCTCTGCATTACCATCAGAATCCGCGAATTGGGGCTGAATCCGCTCTTGCCCCGCTGCATGGAAATGTTACCGACCAGCGCTCGCTGCCCGGCGCTGTTCAGATATTGCTCGTACGTTTCCACCATCCGGCGCGTACCGTCGGAAATGTCGAAGAAAACGACGGTCACCGAGAGACCTCGAAGCGGCCTCTTGAAAAACGCAGCGTAGTACACCCGCCAGCGCTTCTCTTTCTTGTCCTCCCAAAAGTTCTGCTTGGCTTGCTTGCGCAGCGTCGCCAGAAAGGCGGCTGCGGACTTGGCCGACGAAGGGAATGGCTTGTCGGACAGGAGAATCTTGCCGCCGTAGACGTCTTCAGGCTTTCTTGCCGAGGCTGGGCAAGGCACAAGGCAGAGCGCGAGCAGCAAATGCGTCAGGATAGTAAGCCGTTTCATGGTTTCTCCAACAGCACTGCCAGGTCGTAGTAAGTCAAAACAGCTCTGGACAGTACTATTCGATCTTTACTCGGGCAAGAGCTTCTTCGATTCGACCGAGAGCTTCATCGGTGGCCGAGCCCTTGCGACGAGCCACGGCTGCTGCTCGCTGGCCAAGCAGCCGATAGAGTGTTTCTATCGTCGTGTCGGGGTGCGCTCGGAGAGCTGCCAGATGCTTGGCAACGGTTCCTGCATCGCCTCGGGCAATCGGACCAGTCAGTGCCTGCGGAAGACCGGCGTTGGCGAGATTTGCGACCGTGCTGCGAAGCAGAGGAATCACCGCGGGAACACCTTGGTCCTCCGGGACTCCGGCAGCCACGAGAACGGCCCGGGCCGCATCCGCCAGAACGACCGTGTAGTTGGAAACGATGACCGCGGCAGCGTGGTACAGCGGCATTGCCGCGCTCTGAATCTCGATGGCGGTACCGCCCAGCAGACGAACGAGCTCCTTGGCCATCGTCTTGCCAGCCTCGTCACCCTCTACTCCGAAAGCAACGCCCTGCATGCTCATGGTCGCCTGAGCAGGATCGACGATCGCCAGCAGTGGGTGAAGAGTTCCGGCGCCCGCAACCTTTTCGGCCAGGTCGCCAAACGTTTCGGCCACCGACCACGCCCCCGAACACTTGAGCAGCACCTGTCGTGCAGTCAGGCAACCGCTATCGGCGAATAGCCCGGCAACTGCGGAAACCGCGTCGTCGGCCACCGCCACGACGAGCGCGTCGGCAGCACGAGCCAGATCGGGTGGGGTACCGGCGAATGCGGCTACGCCCGAGAACGCTGCCGCCCAACGGGCGGCCTCGGACCGCCGCGCCCAGATTCCCAAGACCGGGACGCCGGATCGACGTAGGGCTCCCGCCAGCGACGCTGCCAATGGACCTGCACCTGCGAGGAAGACACTGGGAGTGCTGCCGGCAAGATGATGGTGCGGCGGATGGTGCGGCGGAATTGTCATCGATAGAGCCCTTTGGCGGCAAGGTACTCGACCACGGCACGGGGCAGCAGACCACCAACCGATTCTCGGTTTGTCAGCCTGGCTCGGACATCCGAGGACGAGACGTCGGGCAGCTCGATCGTGGGCTCGATTTCGAACGGAGCCGGATGACCACGACGACCGACGACAATCAGCGGCGCCATTCGGGTGATCTCCTCCCAGCGCCACCATTTGGCGTTCTCGGCAAGGATGTCCGAGCCGACGACAAGCCGCCAGCTCGTGTCCGGGCTGCGACGAGAAAGCTCGGCGAGGGTGTTGTAGGTCAGGCTGGCCCTGGCCATCCCATTCGCCTGGTTCGCTTCGACGCTGCCAGCCGAAAAACCGGGTGTGTCCCGGAGAGTCGACGGCGATTGCTCGATCGACGGTGGCCAACCGATTGATTTGATCCGGGATTCCGGCCGCCTATTCAGGTGCGAGCCGTACCGGGGGGGCTGTTCCAGTTCCTGGTTCCTTGTCCCTAGT
>JAZDLZ010000043.1:0-5945 GCA_043801535.1 Pseudomonadota bacterium | reverse complement strand
AATCACGGCCAAGCCACGACCACGTCCATCCCGACGCCAACGGGCGGATCGTTTCCACAGAGGCATCGTCTGCTCACCCAGGAAACGCAGCACTTTCGCCGAGATCAGCCCGCCCGACTCCATCTTCAGCCGAGGTCCCTGTCAGTACCGAATCAGCCCAACCCGTATGGCTTCCTGGTAGGCGTCGGCAAGAGAAGGCGGCGGATTGTCGTCCTGCTGGCCCCATGCCTCGATCGACCTCCTAACCGTGGCAGCTTCGGCGGCGCCTTCATCCCAGAGAGAGCGGAGAGTTGAATCGTACTTGAGCTTGCTGTTTTCGGCGACTGGATGGCCGCACAAGCGGGCAAGCCAGGTCTCGATGCTCCAAGTGGGCACAAACTCGGCAATCGAGTCTGTCTTGCTTCTTGGCTCGATGTTCGCGCCAGCAAGCTCATTGGCCAACTCGCGGTGGCGGGCATGGCACCTATGTTCGTCGCCGTCGATGAGCACGAGGAGCCCGAGGTTCTTCTGATAGTTCTTGGAGCGGCGCTTCCTGACCATGTCCGGGTAGTGGTGTTTTACCCAGTCCGAGGCTGATCCCTTTCCCTCCGGCGCGACGGTCACTGATGCGACTCCGACTCCATAGCGATTACACAAGCGGCAGGCGAAACGCTCGGTGCGGTGATCCTCGCAAAGGATGGCGAGCCTGATGAGCCGGCTTCTACTCATCATCCTGTCGTCCCAGTTTCACGAGGTCATAGGCGACTTCCCCGGCACTTCGATCAGGCTCGATCTGCTCGATGCGGCAATGGCCCCCGGCCGGATCACGCCACATTCGCCAGACAGCGTCGGCAGCCAGGTAGTTGATTGACTCCGGATGGTGTGAAACCACGAGGAGCTGCTTGTTTCCTTCGGACGCCATGTCACCGACGAGGCGCAGCCACGGTTGAATTTCGGACGGCGCGACATAGTTCTCGATCTCGTCGAGCGCGGTGAGACCCGAATCTTTGAGAGCAAAACGCGCCAATCCGTAAAGGGCGACGAGCAAGCGCTGTCCGTCGGACAGCTTTGACCAGCCAAGCTCATGAGTCTTGTCGCCGAAGGAGAACCGGATCCGCAGGTCCTTGATCTCCGCGGAAATCGGCTCGAGCCGGAGCTGAGAGAAACCGTGGACAACGTTCTGCAGATCCGTGCGCAGCGCCGCGGCTGCATCCGGGTCCTCCTGCACGCGCGCCCGGTACCACTCCGCGAAGTTGGACAGGTCGCGCTCCAGCCACACCGCCTCGGCTGCGGCCGGACCTCCTATCCTGCGGGGATCGGGCTTGATTGCCCAGATAGACCGGATGGCGTCCCGGAAGGTCGTCATGCGAAGACTGTCCGGACGTGGTTCCAAGAGCGCAAGGAACGAGCGCCGCCGATCAAAGGGGATGGTTGTCCTTGCCGTGTCCGCGAACAGCTCGACCCTGCCGCCATCCGAGCGGTAGATGACAGTCCCTCCGGCGGATAGCTCTTCACGGATCGTGCTGCTTCCATTGTCCAGACGGTAGCCGAGGCGATAGCGGAACGACTCGCCGGCGTGGTCGATGTCGACCTCGATCGTCTGCTCCGGCTCCTTGAGCCAGGCTGTTCTAGTGGACGGGAAGCCGGTCTCCTCGAAGAGCCTGCTATCCGCAGCAACATCTTGCAGAAGACATAGCACCTCGATGAGCGCGCTCTTGCCCGCGCCGTTTTCGCCGACTAGAACACAGGCCCGTGGCAGCTTCCACTCGAAGTTGACAAAGGTGCGGTAGTTGTGGACGTAAATGCGCTTGAGCATCGGTTCCCTGATTATTCGCGGATTGGGGCGACAGCGCTACTGTAGGAATCACAACTCGGCGCCAGCCCTTGCTTTCGGTAGCGAAAACTGCACCCTCTCTTTGCCACGTATTTGCCACGACTTCATGGCTGGGGGTGTGCCTGGCGTCATTGCGCCAGGCTACCAGACAATGCTAGGCTCCAAGCCTGACCCTGCACTCGAGGTCTCCATATGATGCGAAACTCCGCGGTTATTGCTGCCACTTCGGCATCGCTGATGCTGCTCGCCGGCAGCGCGTGTGACAACGGCAATGACAAGGACAAGGTCGACAGTGCGACCGACGGGAGCCCGACCGACGCCGCCAGCATTGACGCTCCCCCCGGATCAGGCGAGGCCGAGGAGCTCTGGACCTTCGAAGAGGAGTTCGGCATCCCCACCCACGTTGCCCTCTCCCAAAACGGAGGGCGTGCTTTCATGGTGTGGGATACTAACGAAGCCAAGCTAGTCCTGCTGGACACGGCCACTGGCAAGGAGATCTGGGCACTCGACATAATGGATCGCATTCCCCTGGATGACAAAGGCGACCGCGTTGTTCCCGGCGTCTCGCAACTCGGAATAAGCAATGATGGCTCCTTTCTCACCGCTTGCATCGGGAGCACGATTCTCGGCTTCTCGGCGGACAAGCCGGAGCCGATCTGGGAAGCTCCGCTCGAGGGATTCATTATCATGCGCGGGAGCATGGCGCGGGCTTCGGGAGCGATTGCCCTCCTGATCGTGGACGCCACCAGTGGCGATAGCAGCGTCGTTGTCTATGACAAGACCGGCAAGAAGGACTGGGAATTCGGACCGGTGGCCAACGAAGCACCCGGCGTTATCAGCGTCAGCGTTTCCGACGACGGCAGCGTGGCGGTTGGTACCTACAACAACAACCTTTTCGTGATCGAAAAGGACAAGGACGGCAAAGGCAAGAGCAGGTTCAATGACCATGTCGAGGGTGCCTATCTGCAGGCACTGCTTTCCGGCGACGGCAAGGTCGTTTTCGAGGGTGTGGGCGCCAGAGAGGTACGGCTGCTGCGCTGGAACGAGACAACCTACGAGGAAGTATGGAAGCACCAGCACACTTGCTCGGCAACGATGTGTTTCACCACCACGATGGCGATCTCGAACGACGGAGCCTTCGCTGCTACCGGAGTCGGCGACAACACCGTGGGACACATCTTTGTCTTCGGCGATGCCAGCGGCGATCCGGTGTATGACAGCGGCAACATAGGAGGATTCGTTTCCTCGATTGCGCTGTCCCACAATGGCCGCGTTGTCTCTGCTGGAAGCTGGGGAAACAAGGCACACAGCGTCTCGGACTTCTTCTTGGTCGACCGAGCAAAGGCGGCAAAGTACTACGACCTGTCCACGGCGGGTTCGACCAGCATGGTGTCCCTATCTGGTGACGGAAGGTTCGCGATCGCGTCGTTCCGCTCCATGTATGCCACCGAGATGAGCTACGGTGGCACTATTCGCGTTTTCAGCACTGGCCAGTAGTCTGGGCGCATCCCTGCGGCCACGCCGGGTGCGCCGGATCGGCGCCAAACATCGGGACCTCGGTCGAATGCCCTCCTGCTTCGCTACCTGGAGGGCTGGACAACCGTACCGCCGAAGCCCGACCTCATCATCTCACACTCACCGCGTCCCGAGTGTCTGGGGCGCAGCCGCGAGCGCGGCTCGGTAGCGATCAGCCAGCAGAGCACTGTCGTACGGCTCGTCACGGGTCTCGTCGAGGACAACTGCGCCGCGCCGGAGCACGACCATCTGGTGACAGAGTCCGTCGATCGCAGCGAAATCGTGGGTTGCGATCAACATCACACAACCTCGTTGCCGCTGCTTCTCCAGGAGCGCGAGAAGCGCCGTGCACCCTGCCACGTCGAGCCCGGAAAACGGTTCGTCCAGGAGGACGAGCCTCGGCTGGTGTAGCAGCGCTCGCATGAGGGCAAAACGCTGGCCAGTGCCGCGAGAGCAGAAACGAACTGGCCGGCGCAGCTCGCGAGGCACCAGCTGAAGCGCGTCAGCCAGCTCGCGGATCCGCTGCTCGGGATTGGCAACTGCAAAGAGCTCGGCGTAGAAGAGCAGGTTCTCGAGAGCAGTGAGATCGCCGTAGAGCAGGTGATCGTGCGCGAGAAGACCGGTCGACGCCCGTGCCAACAACGGTGACAAGCCGGTGCCGTCGTCCCTCTCGAATCGCACTTCGCCGCTGCTGGGCCGCAAGAGCGAGGCGAGCAGCTTGATGAGCGTCGACTTCCCTGCCCCGTTCGGTCCGAGGAGGGCGCACGGCCTTCCAGCTCGCAGCACGACACTCACTTCGGCAAGTGCGGGGGTATTCCCCAAGAGCTTGCTTGCTCTTCGAGCCTCCACCCTGGCGAGCGAGACTGAGCTACGCGCGCTGGCGCCGACTACCGGCTGCTCGCTCATGCCGTGCCACGCCTTCGGGAAAATCCCGAGATTCCCCACGTCAGAAGCAACACCAGCACGATTCCAACCAACCGTCGAGCATTGCGTTTCCACACCGGCGGGCGAGGAAGCCCGTCGACTGTGAGGCGCAGCTCCTGGCCTGGTGTCAATGCCAGATTGCCCGCGATCACCAATTCCTGGCCGTGCTGTTCAGCGCCGGTCGTGGTGGGAACCGCTCCCCGAGGCGACTGCACCCCCAGCCTCACGCCCGGAATGCTCTCCATGACTACTTGACCGTCCACCAGCCCGTACGGCATAGGCAAGACGAAGTCCAGGTGACCGTTGCTGGCATCCTGCATCCACTCGATCCAAAGCTCGTGCTCGCCGGGCGGAACGGGGTCCTTCCAGCGCAAGCCAGCATCATCCACGACCTCTACGCTCCCGCCACCTTGCGAGCCTGCCGGCGATCCTCCACGTACGCCTTCCCTACCTCGGCCAGCGCTGACCGACGCTGCCGCGAATCCACGAGGCAGGGGCAAGATGACTCCGTCTGCGCTACCAGCGAACGAACCGCCGGTGAAATTGGCGACCGTCATCCTGGCCTGAAACCACATTCGTTCCTCGTCATCCGAATCCATCTGCGCCACCACGTGCAGGCCGACGAGGAGATTGTCGACGAGCACGATCGTGCTCATCGTACCCGCGCCGGCGTCGAGAACGAACGGTCGCGAGCACGAGACACGACCGCCAATCCTGGCTCTGGTCAGATACACCGAGGCTGGACCACCTGCCACTCGGTGAAACACGGCCAGGTGCTCACCGTCGCCGGCGGCTTCCGGTCTAGCCGTAGCCACGACGGCAAGGTTGTTCGCCAGGTCAACGAGCTCGACCCGCTCGGGCGCCACACCATGGGACGCCACCACGACATCACCAGCAGGAATCCGACTGGCGGGACTGCCGTGCTCGCTGCCACTCTCCTTGGCCGCGTTTCCGCCGTCTCCAGCACTGGCTTCGTCTTCGTCATTATCGCCGTCGTGCTTGCTGTCGGCCGGATCGGCAGCAAGCACGATCCGCACTCCCGCCTGACCAAGCTGGAGAGGTTCCGAGCTGAGCCGAGAAACTCGGCTGCCGAGAGGAGAATCGCTGTTCCGTTCTCGTCCGGGCGCTGCCCCGACCAGGCTCAAGAGGTAGTAGGTCCAGGCCGACCCAGCCTCGAGGTCCTGGAACAATGCTCGACCATTCTCGTCGGTGCCCTTGGTGATCAGAGTAAGGCGACCGTCGCTACCAACACCCGCCAAGTGAACGAGTGTCCCCGTCGGCACGGGTCTGCCTAGCTCTCCCTCGACAACCAAGGCCGAAACCGATCCCGCACGCAACTCCGGGTCAACGAGAGGTCTTCCACTCATCAACCGGACATCCATCTTCCCCATCTTCCCCATCTTCCCCATCTTCCCCGCCGTAGCCACCGTGCTCATCGTCTCTGTCTGCCCCGGTGGCGGCGGCAGTGCCGCCCCCGACGAGGCTGCCAGCAGCAACACTGCCAGACACCGCCTAGAGCACCGAACTGTGCTCGTGCTCGTGCTCGAAAACACGGGTGTGTCCCGGAGAGTCGACGGCGATTGCTCGATCGACGGTGGCCAACCGATTGATTTGATCCGGGATTCCGGCCGCCTATTCAGGTGCGAGCCGTACCGGGGGGGCTGTTCCAGTTCCTGGTTCCTTGTCCCTAGTT
>JAZDLZ010000042.1:0-8097 GCA_043801535.1 Pseudomonadota bacterium | reverse complement strand
CGGCCATTCATTGGAGTGCCATGTCACCGTCGCGCCGCCGATTGCTGCGGCGAGAATAGCACCTCGAAAGAGGAATGGAACAAGGAACTAGGGACTAGGCACAGGGAACAGCACAACCAACGGCTTTTGTTCACACCCGGTAGTGTTCGGGAGAGAGAGTGTAAAGCGAGTCTGACCGGTGCCTTCTGGCCAGGCGCTGCATGCCTGCTGCACTGAAAATGCGCCAGCGGTTTCCTCGTGGACTCCGAATCCCAGTAGGCTATTCTTGGCCGGCTCCCAAGGAGAAACGCGATGGCAGATTCGAAGACGAAAGTCTTGCGAAGCGAGGATTGGTGGTCGGTCTGGCTTGGGCTGGCAATCTTCCTCCTTTCGCTCGGTACTCTCGCCAATGCCGATCTTCTCGGTTGGAACGTCAAAGCCAACGTCTGGCTCTCACTTGGACAAGCTCTGAAACCAGTGTCGCCCAAGCTTGCTGCCGTTTCCGGGCCACTGGCGCTTCTCCTCACCTACCTTTTCATGCTCGGCCTGACAGCGGTCGGCGCCTTCTTTCTCGGCGCGAACCTCAAGCGATTCGTGGCCGGCTTCTCGTTCATTTTCTGGGTGAGCGTGGGCTGTTGGATCCTCGGCCACTACGCCTACATTGCGGCAACCAAGGACAAACTATCCAGCCTGGGAATCGGCTGGTCGCTCAACCTCACTGGCGAAGCCGGGTTCATCATTGCCCTGATCGTCGGACTGCTTGTCGGCAATTTTTTCCCCAAGCTCACTGCCTGGCTGACCGAGGCGACTCGTCCCGAGTGGTACATCAAGACTGCCATCGTGATCATGGGCGCGGCGCTCGGTGCCAAGGCAGCACAGGCTACCGGTCTTGCCAGCGCCATCATCTTCCGCGGGTTCTGCTCGATCGTCGAGGCCTACCTGATCTACTGGGCCGTCGTCTATTTCATCGCCCGCAAGTGTTTCAAGTTCAGCCGGGAGTGGTCGGCGCCGCTCGCGTCGGGGGTGTCGATCTGCGGCGTGTCCGCGGCGATCGCGACCGGAGCAGCCATCCGCGCCCGGCCAGTGGTGCCGATCATGGTCAGCTCGCTGGTCGTCGTCTTCGCGGTCGTCGAGCTCCTGGTGCTGCCGTTCCTGGCCCAGCATTTCCTCTACCACGAGCCAATGGTTGCCGGTGCCTGGATGGGGCTAGCGGTCAAGACCGACGGAGCCGCAGTCGCCAGTGGGGCGATCGTGGACTCGCTGATTCGGGCAAAAGCCTTGGCAGTCGACGGCGTCAACTACAAGGAAGGGTGGATGCTCATGACCGCCACCACCACCAAGATGTTCATCGACGTCTTCATCGGAGTGTGGTCTTTCGTTCTCGCGGTGGTGTGGTGCACCAAGATCGACCGCAAGGAGGGCGAAGTGGTACGAATCAGTGGAATCTGGCAGCGCTTCCCCAAGTTCGTGCTCGGCTATGCGCTCACGTTCGGCGTGCTCTTGACCGTATGCCTGCTCTACCCGACGGTGCAAGACCAGGCCAAGCTCGCCACCGAGGAAGGCAATAGCCTGCGCGTGCTCTTCTTTGCCATGACCTTCTTCACCATTGGGCTCCTCTCCAACTTCAAAAAACTCTGGGAAGAAGGCATTGGCAAGCTCGCTGCCGTCTATCTGATTAGCTTGTTCGGCTTCATTATCTGGATCGGGCTGGCCATCTCGTGGATCTTTTTCGCTGGCATCAAACCGCCGGTGGTTGGCTCGTAGCGCCGAAGGGAGCAACGAAAACAATGGCAGAAAACCAACCCAAGCTCGCCGAAGAGCTCGCCAAGATGAAAGAGGAGCCACTCCTTCCGGTAGAAAAGAAGCTCATCGTCTTCAGTATCGTCCTCGGCATTCTGCTGCTCGTAGTCCTTGCCGTGGCGAGCAAGCTGCTGTTTCCGACTTAGCCTTTAGCCTAGCTCATAGTCTCTTCGAGCGCCGCAGGCGTAGCGCATTGCTGACCACCGACACCGAGCTGAAGCTCATGGCGGCAGCCGCGATGACGGGAGACAGCAGGATTCCGAAGAACGGATAGAGCACCCCAGCCGCGATTGGCACACCGGCGATGTTGTAGAAGAAGGCAAAGAACAGATTCTGCTTGATGTTGCGCATCGTCCGGCGGGAGAGCCGGCGAGCACGCACGATCCCTCGGAGATCACCCTTCACCAGGGTAACAGGGGCGCTCTCCATCGCGACGTCGGTGCCGGTACCCATGGCGATTCCGACGTTCGCCTGGGCAAGCGCGGGTGCGTCGTTGATGCCGTCTCCGGCCATGGACACGAAGCGACCCTCGCTCTGAAGCCGTTTGACCACGTCCACTTTCTGATCGGGCAGCACTTCGGCGATAACGTCGTCGATACCCAGCTTCTTGGCGACTGCGTGGGCCGTCGTACGGCTGTCGCCAGTGAGCATCACGATACGAATGCCTTCCCGGTGCAGCGCGCGAATGGCCTCGGGCGTGCTCTGCTTTATCGGGTCGGACACTCCAATGATGCCCGCCGGCTCGCCATCGACCACCACGAAGACCACTGTCTGCCCTTCGCTGCGCAGTGCCTCGGCCTGCTCGTCGACCAACGATCCCGCCTCGATGCCGAGCTGGGCAAGAAGGGCACGATTGCCAAGGGCAACGGCATGGCCGTCGACGGTGCCACGCACGCCCTTGCCGGTGATGCTGGCGAAATCCAAGGTAGCGCCGAGCTCGACACCACGGCTCTTGCTTCCCTCGACGATGGCGGAGGCCAACGGATGCTCGCTGCCTCGCTCGAGAGTCGCAGCAAAACGGAGGAGTCTCCTCTCATCGATTGTGCCCGTGACGGAAACGACGGTGAAAAGCTGAGGTTTTCCTTCAGTCAGGGTGCCGGTCTTGTCGACAACCAAGGTGTCCACCTTCTCCATCACCTCGATCGCCTCGGCATTGCGAAAGAGAGCTCCGATGGTGGCACCGATGCCGGTCGCGACCATGATTGACATCGGAGTGGCGAGTCCGAGCGCACATGGACAGGCGATGATGAGCACTGCGACGGCATTGACGAGGGCGTGCGCCATTCGTGGAGCAGGACCGAAAAAGCTCCACATCGCGAACGTGGCGATGGCGGCGGCGACGACGACCGGGACAAAGTAGCCGGAGACCACGTCCGCGAGCTTCTGAATCGGCGCCCGGCTGCGCTGGGCCTCCGCAACCATGGCGACGATGCGCGCCAGCAGAGTATCGGCACCGACCTTCTCGGCTTGCACGACCAGCGATCCGGTACCGTTCACCGTGGCACCCACCACCCGATCCCCGGCCTGCTTCTCGACCGGGATCGGCTCGCCGCTGACCATCGACTCGTCGACAGAGCTCGTTCCGTCGAGAACCACGCCGTCCACCGGAATCTTCTCGCCGGGACGCACCCGGAGACGATCGCCGACCATGACGCCGGCCAGCGCAACATCTTCCTCGGACCCGTCCGGGCTGATCCGACGCGCCGCCTTGGCAGCCAGTCCGAACAGCTTCTTGATGGCCGCGCCCGTAGCTCGTCGTGCGCGCAACTCGAGCACCTGGCCGAGCAGGATGAGCGTCACGATTACGCTGGCTGCCTCGAAGTAGACCGCTACCTCGCCGTCGCCCCCACGGAAGGACGCTGGAAAGATGCCGGGAAACAGCGCGGCAACGACGCTGAACGAATACGCCACCGCCACTCCGAGCCCGATCAGCGTGAACATGTTGAGACTTCGGAATCTCACCGACTGGACAGCTCGCTCGTAGAATGGCCAGGCCGCCCACACGCAAACTGGAGTTGCGAGCGCGAGCTCGACGATGCCCATGACCCGCATCGAGACGATTCTCGACAACTGCCCACCGGTAAGAGGCCCGCCCATCGCCAACAGGACGAGAGGCAGGGTGATCGCCGCGGAGAACCAGAATCGACGCCGCATGTCACGCAGCTCGTGGCTTTCCTCCTCGGTTTCTGTTCCCGTCCCCGTCCCCGTCCCCAAGCCGCCTCCCAGCCCTCCCTCTTCGGCAAACGCCGTCCTCGACTCCAACGCCATGCCACACTTCGGGCACGAACCGGGGCGATCGGAGCGAACCTCGGGGTGCATCGGACAGGTGTGCTCGCGCCTCCGACTGCCGCCGAGCTTGCCCGTCCTACCATCAGCGCGCTCCGCCGAGTCGCCGTCGCTGCGTCTGGCCACGTCACCGTCACCGCCACCGCCACCGGCACCGGCACCGTCACCGCCACCGGCACCGGCACCGGCACCGTGCTCGGCGACTGTGCTGCTCGCTTCGCCGGCTGGCCGACCCTTCGTTGCTGCCAAGTATCGTGCCGGATCACTGGCAAAACGGTCGCGGCAGCCAGCACAACAGAATACGAGCGGAGCTCCCTCCAGTGCGTAGCGGTGGCTACTCGTGAGCGGTACCCTCATACCGCAGACGGGGTCGATTCCAGTCTTGTCCGCCCCGGTCTCGTCGGGCCCCGTCACTTGCACACCACCTCCGGGTCTTGGCACGCCACCTTTGGCTCTGGCACTCGCTCGAGGAGCCAGCCACCAGCGATGAAGAGCAGTGCCACTACCGCGACACCGCTTCGGCCGGATCCGCAGAGCCAGGCAAGCAGCGAGAACAGGTCCGGCCCGAGCACTCCTGCCATTCGTCCAGACACGTCGAGAAAGGAGAAGTACTCCGCCTCTCTTCCCGGAGGAACCAGACGAGCATAGAACGAACGAGAGAGCGCCTGGGCGCCGCCGAGGACGAGCCCCATCAGTCCCGCCAACACGAAGAAGTGCCAGGTCCTCTGCATGAAATAGCCGAGGCCGACGACCACTACGTATCCGACAAGTGCAAGCTGGATGCCGCGCTTCGTCCCAACGCGGGTGGCCAGACGTGCGAAGAGCAGAGTCGACGGGATGCCGATGGCCTGAGTGAGCACGAAAGCCAGCAGCATTCCCTTCATTGGCAATCCGAGCTCGGCTCCGTAGGCGGCAGCCATCTTGATGACAGTGCCTATGCCGTCGCTGAACAGCCAGTAGGCCAGGAGAAACCGCCAGAGCACCGGTTGCCGGCGAGCCTCGGCCAGGGTGCGCCGCAACCGCGCCAGCGCTCCCTCGGAGCCGCTCACTGCGGGCTCGGGAACGCGCAGCAGCAAAGGAATGGTGAAGATCGCCCACCAGCAGGCGACCAGGCCAAACGCCAACCTCAGGCCGAGATCACCGGTGGGGACGGCCATCGCCAGCGCAGCTGCCGCCACGAGCACCAAGCCACCGCCAGCATAGCCCCACGAATAGCCCTTCGCCGAAATCCGGTCCCAACGGTGGGGTGGGGCAAGCCCCGGCAGGAGTCCGTCGTAGAAAGCGTTGGCTCCAGCAAAACCGGTCGCCGCCACGACGTAGAGGGCGCCACCCAGTCGCCAGCTTGCTGGCAGGACCAACGCTAGCGCGGCGGTGGCCGCTGCCCCGAGAAAAGCGAACAGCGCCAGCATGGCTCGACGACAACCGCGCGAGTCGGCGAGTGCCCCGAGCGGTGGAGCAAGCACTGCGCCGCATGCAAGCCCAAGAGCGGCAAACCAGCCCCAGGCTACGGTCCCGGCCGGCACGCCGAGCTCGCGATTGGCCAGGGCCGCCAGATAGGGCGGCAGCACTGCGGTCATGCACACAGTCGCGAATGCCGAGTTCCCCCAGTCGTAGAGACACCACGCAGTCTCTGCACTGCTCGCCGGTCGCCGAAGAGGAAGAGGAAGGGGTATTGGTTCGGGGCTAGTCACAGCAAGACCGTTTTCCGGCCGGAATTGGCCACTATCGGATTGACCGAATCGGTGTAGGTAGTAGGGTACCAGGCTATGTTGCCGCAGCAAAACAGCCCGTTCGGTTGTTTCACAAGGAGCATTGAGAAATGAGCAAAGCAGTCGACGCATTCATGGCTGACGTGATCGGCCGCAACCCCTCGGAGCCCCAGTTTCACCAAGCAGTGCGCGAGGTAGCTGAGTCGGTATTGCCGATTGTCGAGGCAAACCCCGCCTACCGTCAGGCCCGCATCCTGGAACGAATGGTTGAACCGGAGCGAGTGATCTCCTTCCGGGTGGCCTGGGTAGACGACAAGGGGCAGGTTCAAGTCAATCGCGGCTTCCGAGTCGAAATGAACAGTGCTATCGGTCCGTACAAGGGTGGGCTCCGTTTTCACTCCAGCGTGAACCAAGGCATCCTGAAGTTCCTCGGCTTCGAGCAGACCTTCAAGAACAGCCTGACTGGCTTGCCGATGGGCGGTGGCAACGGTGGCTCGGACTTCGACGTGCGCGGCAAGAGCGACAACGAAGTAATGCGTTTCTGCCAGGCCTTCATGAGCGAGCTGTTCCGCCACATCGGTCCCAATACCGACGTGCCGGCAGGTGACCTGGGCGTCGGCGGCAGAGAGATCGGCTACCTCTTCGGAATGTACAAGAAACTGCGCAACGAGTTCACTGGCGTCCTCACAGGGAAGGGCTTGAGCTGGGGTGGATCGCTCGTCCGCACCGAGGCTACTGGCTACGGAGCCGTCTATTTTGCCCAGGAGATGCTGGCGCTGCTTGGCGATAGCCTGAAGGGAAAGACTTGCACCGTGTCGGGGGCCGGCAACGTCGGTCTGCACACCATCGAGAAGGTGAATCAGCTCGGTGGCAAGGTGATCACCATGACCGACTACGACGGAACGGTGGTGGACAAGGACGGCATCGACGACGAAAAACTGGCCTGGGTCAAGGATCTGGTGTTCGTCAAGCGCGGCAGCCTGCGCCGCTACGTCGAGCGCTACAAGAACGCGTCCTTCCTCGAAGGCAAGCGCCCGTGGGGAGCTCCCTGCGACGTCGCCTTCCCGACCGCCTGCGAGAACGAAATCAGCGCCGAGGATGCCAAAGCTCTGGTCGCCGGCGGCTGCAAGTACGTCGTCGAGGGAGCCAACATGCCGACCGTGCCCGAAGGCATCGAGACGTTCCACGCTGCCAAGGTTCTCTTCGCCCCTGGCAAGGCAGCCAATGCTGGCGGCGTGGCGACCTCGGGCCTCGAGATGGCGCAGAACGCGATGCACCTTTGCTGGACTCGCGAGGAGGTCGACATGCGCCTGCACACGATCATGCAGTCCATTCACAAGACCTGCGTCGAGTACGGCCGCGAAGGCGACACCGTGAACTACGTCAAGGGCGCCAACATCGCCGGCTTCACCAAGGTCGCCGACGCGATGCTAGCTCAGGGAATCGTCTAGAGCACCGATCGGTGTTCTAGGCGTACTTGTCCTTCGTCAAAACCCCACATTGGACCGGATTCCTCGGTCGAAAGAGCAGTTCCCCGCTCTGTGGTCATCCACGGTCCATGCGGACATCGCGGTTCGAGGACGTGTCAAATCACGGTGAGTGAGCGTCAAGCATCGGAGGAACGGTATCGACGGATCAAGCAGGCCTATAGCCCAGTTCCTGGTTAACGGGGATGACGGCTCGCAGCTCTTGCCAGCCTCGGACCTCGGGCGAGCAGGCGAGAGCACCTTCACTCCCCTGCCCCTGCCCTGCCAGTTGGGCCAGGTACCACGATGGTCGCCTCCCAAGAACCTCGGAGCCAGTGATTGCTCGGCGCCTTGTCTGGGTAGTGCTCTCCGCCTTGGTGCCGTGCGCGAGCTGCCACCACGGCACGTTGGGCGAAGTCCTTGGCATCCACGAGCCAGTTCAGCCGCTCCGCGTGGCTCAATCTCAACCATGCCCGCCGTTGTTCCCGTTGGTGGTTGTCCCAGCCATTGACAGGCCTGCGTTCAGGCATTCCTCTTCAGCTCCTCTTCAATCGCCTCGAGGGCAGCGATGTCTTCGATGTCCTTCGGCCTTCCGACCCTGCGTTTCAGAAGAATGACATCCTGGATGCTGGCAACCGTGATCTGCACGCCACCAATCTCAACGCGGACGGACCTTCCGAAGGCCTCCTCAAACACGAACGGTTCTTCGACAAAAAGAGGGTGTGTCCCGGAGAGTCGACGGCGATTGCTCGATCGACGGTGGCCAACCGATTGATTTGATCCGGGATTCCGGCCGCCTATTCAGGTGCGAGCCGTACCGGGGGGGCTGTTCCAGTTCCTGGTTCCTTGTCCCTAGT
>JAZDLZ010000041.1:0-4537 GCA_043801535.1 Pseudomonadota bacterium | reverse complement strand
CCTTGATGCAGTTTTTCACCACCGCCCGGGCTTGCGACTGAGTGAGGCGGAACTCGGTGTTGTTGAGCTTGCCTTCGCTTCCATTCAGGAGCGCCTGATGCAAGCGCAATGCCTCGGGCTGTGAACGGGCAAGCTCACACTGCTGGAGGAAGTCCTCGTGACGCTCGGCGCAAGCGCACACTCTGGCCACGTAGATGTCGCAGATGTCCCGCCCCTGACTCAGCTCGGCCTTGGACATTCGTGGTGGACCTTCGTCGGTGCGATTGCCGCCACTGGTTGGCTGGTCACAGCCCGCACAGCCCGCCGTCTCCGCCACACCGACCGCTACGACCACCGTCGCGATTGCCGAGAACACCGTCCGACGCCACCGGCAACGGCCGCGGCGCTCGTGATGTTGGTAGGCGTGGTGTTGGCAGACGTGGTCGAGAGGCATCATCAAGCAGGCTCGATCCGGGCCAGGACCGCAGTGATGTTGTCGGCGCCCCCTGCCTCGTTGGCGGCGAGGATCAGCTTTTCGACTGCGTGATCCAGATCCGCGTTCTCGCCGACGACTTTCATGGCGTGCTCGTCGGAGATCATACCGGACAGTCCGTCGGAGCAGAAGAGGTAGCAGTCGCCGATGCGCAGCGTCTCGGTGTAGATATCGACCTTGACGTTCTCCTTCATGCCGAGGGCCCGGACAATGACGTTTCGGTGAGGCCAGGCAGCCGCTTCTTCGGCAGTCATCCGCTTCATTCTTATGTAGTCGTTGATCAGCGAATGATCCTCGGTCAGTTGCTCGATCTCGCGGTTGCGAATGCGATACGCCCGACTATCGCCCACGTGGGCGACGATGACCTTGTCGTCGAGGAAAAGCCCGGACACCACCGTCGTCCCCATGCCCTTGCACTGAGCTTCCCGTTGCGCGGAAACGTGGATCTGGAGATTGGCCTGCTTTACCGCGGTGACCAGCCGGTTCAAGTCAGCGCGAATGCCACGGTCCACCTTGAACGGCCAAGTAAGGGTCTGTTCGTCGGCAGTCGCCTTGAAGTGCTCGACGATATTATCGACCGCCATCTTGCTTGCGACCTCGCCGGATGCATGGCCTCCCATGCCGTCGGCTACAATCGTCAGCCGTTCATCGATCGGCAGGTACAAGGAGTCTTCGTTGTGGGCGCGTTTCATACCCACGTTGGTCTCGCCGGAGAATCGCACTCTCATCCCATCCAGCGGAAATGACGTGCTCACGGCGCTCAGCCTAGCATCCGGCAGGCGTGAGGGTCAAACTACAGATTTGCAGCCTGGAGCTCACAGGCGGCGAATCCGCGGGCAGATGAGCTTCAATAGCGGGCCAGTCGCGATAGTCAGCTCATTGACCCCGTGATAGAGGTCGCCGTCGATCGTGTAGGAGAAAGGCTCCTCGGATTCGATGCTCACCTTGCTGGCCACGGCTTTGATGACCTTGTGACGGCTCAAGGGCAAAGCAGAGAGGACCCGCGGAAGCTCGGCCACCAGCTCGTGTGGCTTGGCGTGGATTGCGAGCAACGCGAAAGAGCCGGCGTGATCAGTGCAGTGCGGAAAAGGACGAAACCCCAGGCCGATATCGGAAACCGTGGCGGCGGCAACAGTTACGAAGTCGGTTCGTGCCCACTGCTTGCCGTCGACGACGACGTTGCCCCTGAAGCGACGGAACAACTGGCGAGCGAAACCGGTGTTGAACAGAATCGATCCCCCGCCTCGGAGCAGGAGCAGCATTCCCGTGGTCGCGCTGGGACGCCCAGTGGCATAGTAGGCAGCGAGAAAACTGGAGACCAGCCCGTTGCCGAAGATGAAGCCGTGCTTGTCGCCAATCGTCAGTAGGTGGCGCAGGGCAACTAGCTGCTCTTCCTGGCGTCGATAGCTGTCGATCACCTCGTAGAGCAGCTCGTCGGACCGGCCACGGATGCCCAGGCTCGAGGCCACGGTATTGAGGGTACCGCCGCGCAGGATCGCCACCATCGGCAGCGGCTGATCCTGGTAGACGTCGACGATCGCACTGAGTGTCTGGTGGAGCGTACCGTCACCGCCACTGATGCCGAGAATGTCGATCCGGGCGGATTTGAAGACCTCGGCTGTCCGATAGAGCTCGCCGATGGTCTTGGGCGTCGCGATAGTGCCCTCGCTGCCCAGCAGGCAGGCCAGAGCCTGCATCCGCGCTGGATCCCTCCTGTTCGCTCGGCTGCGCGGATTAGTTATCACGCCGATCCCTGGCATATCTCCTCAGAGTCTCTTTCAAGTGATAGCATCAGTATTCGTCAGCCAATGTCCAAAGAGCAAAGACTGATTTGGTTTTCTGGCCAACGCCATCGTGGTATGGGGGGCTCATAGAATGATGATTCCCCTGGCCGGTTCGGTTGCAACCCAACCTCTCGCCGAAGTGTTTGCCGCCCTGCGGGCGAGCTCCTTCACTGGCGTGCTTGCGCTAGTGCAGGATGCTCACTGTTTTTCCGTTTCGTTTGCCAGGGGCTTGGTGGTCGATGCGGAGAACCCCGTGCCTCAGGATCAGCTGGGCCGCCTGCTCGTCGACTCGGGTCTGGCAACTCCGGCGCAGATCGCCGAGTCGGTTCGCATTCTTGCGGCCAATCCTGGCCAGCGCCAGCTCGACGTCCTCCTGGAAATGGGGGTCATCAAGCCCGACAAGGCAGCCTACCTGGCAGCAATGAGTCTCGCCCGGCGAACGATAAGGGTGTTCGGGTTGCGATCCGCCACCTACCGTATCGAAGCCAAGAGTGGCGTCACCAGCGACGCTGGCCCAATCGACGCTCGCTGGCTCGTCTACCACGGCATTCGCCAGCTCTACGACGAACGTCGCCTGATCGACGAGCTCCGGTTGCTCGACGGCAAGGCATTCTCCGTCCGTACCGGCGAGAAGACGGTCGACTCCAATGCCTTTGGCTTTCGTGACGACGAGAATGTCTGTCTGGGCAATCTGGAAAGAGGCTTCTTCACGTTGGTCGATTTCGTCGACAGTTGTGCTGGCCAGCCTCGGCTCACGGTGCTCGCCGTGGTCAGAGCGTTGCTCGCCACCCAGAGCCTCGAGGTAAGACCTGCTGGAGCGGTCAGGCTTCTTCGCCGGCAGTCGTTGGACCAGACCGAGCCAGTGCAAGCGCTCGCTGGCATATGCGACGAATTGGCGGAAATGTCGGCACCGCAGGCGTCGGCACCGCAGGTACCGCCCCAACAAATCCAGGCGACGCCAGTGCAGGTGACGGCAGCACCGGCACCTGCGACCCAGACACCTGCGACCCAGACACCCACGCAGCAAATGCCGTCGCTGCAGCAGACACCTCCGTGCTCGGTCGGCCAAGCGCAACGCCCACCGATCGACGGAGCCCCGATCCAGGGGTCGTTCATCCGCAGGGCGCCGGTGGCTACCGAATCACCGTTTGCCGCCACTCCACCGAGCGGCACCGTTGCCCCGCCTCCCTCCGACACCGCCGGCAAGAAGAGCAGCATCCCGCGATCGCGCCGGACTCCTCCCAGAGGCATTCGCGCTCCGTCTGGCAAGCAACTGCGCCCCGGCGGGGGCAAGGCGACGGCGGCGCCGGCAGGAGAGGAATCGACCGATCTCAAGGAAGAGATCCGGATCAAGCTCGAGCAAGTAAAGGCACGAGCAGATCACTTCGCCTTCCTCGGGCTCGACCGCAAGGCAGGCGCGCCCCAAGTCAAGGCTGCGTACTTCCAGCTTGCCAAGCTCTATCACCCCGATCGGCTGGCGCTCCTCAAGCTCGAGGAAATGCGTCCTCAGGTCGAACGCATATTCGCTGCCCTGTCCGAAGCCTTCTCGGTGCTGAGCGACGACCGCAAGCGCAAGGAATACCTCGCCGTTCTCGACCGCGGAGGCGAGGCAGCGAGCAAGCAGCAGAACGACGAGCAAGCTACCAAGGCAGCCAAACTGATCGCGGCCGAAGAGCACTTCCGCAAGGGCGAAATGGCGCTCAGACGGCAGCACTTTCCCCTGGCAGTCGAGGAGTTCAAGCAAGCCTTCGTGCTAAACCCCGACGAAGCGGAGCATCACGCCTACTATGCCTGGGCGCTCTATTGCGCTGCGCCCGACAAGAAAAGGGCGATCCCGGAAGTACGCAAGCTCCTGCAGAAGGCCGTCTCTCTCGACGAAAAGTGTGCGAAGGGTCATTTCTACCTGGGCTGCATCTACAACCAGAACGACGAGCCCGACCGTGCCTACTCGTGCTTTCAGAAAGCGCTGCACATCAACCCCGGCGACGTCGACAGTGCCCGCGAGATCCGGGTGATGGACATGCGCCGGCAGAAGACCGAGAAGAAAGGCAGCATCCTCGATCGACTGCGCAAGAAGTGAAGGATTGATTCCGCCGCACCCCCCCTGCCTTCGTCCAGCAGAATCAAGGGATTGATTATTTCGGGTGTGTCCCGGAGAGTCGACGGCGATTGCTCGATCGACGGTGGCCAACCGATTGATTTGATCCGGGATTCCGGCCGCCTATTCAGGTGCGAGCCGTACCGGGGGGGATGTTCCAGTTCCTGGTTCCTTGTCCCTAGT
>JAZDLZ010000030.1:0-4598 GCA_043801535.1 Pseudomonadota bacterium | reverse complement strand
TCTAGGGCTCTCGAGGCGTGTGGTGGTAGTCGTTGCCGCAACCGGCATCGCCTGGTCTCTCGGTGGGTGTGACACTGGCTCGTCAGGCAGCGAGACTGGCAATGTCCGGGCTGACGCAGGAGCGCGCGTTCCCGTTGGCAGGCCGATCGAGGGCAGCGGTGAAGCAACCTTGCCCATGCTAGACGGAACGGTTGCCACCATTGTGGGTCGATCGCTATCTGGTAGCGCCGAGATTGGCGGAGCGCCACTGTACTGGGAGGAAGAGAGACAGGAGCAGTGGGACGAACGTGGAAGAGCAACTTGGGATTTGACCGTAGTCGGACGTAGTTTCCTCGAGACCAGGGGTGAGTCGCTAGCGATTGTCGGTGATGCTGCTGACGGGACCAGCTATCTGTTTCTCACCGGGTGGCAGAGCAATCTGGCCGGGAACCAGTACGAGGGCGAAGCGATCCATGGGTTCTGGGCATACGTGCCGTTCGTCGACTACGCGCCTGGAAAGACCGTCGAGATCGACGGGATCGAGCGCGGGGTGGTATTCGCGGTGTTCGCCGAATCAGTCGAAGAGCCGACGATTGCGGCGGTGGCAACGGGAGGAACGCTCACGTTCGGGTCTGGTGAGCTATTACCAGGAAGCAAACTATCGGTCACCGTCACTGGCGAGCTCGCGGCGATCGAATGGCCCAGCGCTGTCGCCGATCCCGGCGGAGGTCACGACTGCAAGCCTCCAGAGGATCCGACGGATCTGTGGATGGACTTGGACGATGCGCCACACCGTTTGGCGAGCGATATCATGACGATTGTCTTCGCCATCGACTCCGAGCTTCCGAAAGGGGACTGGGGCGAGTGGCACCAGTCCGTCGCATTGTCCGAAGACGCGAGCGTCGACGTGGACTGCTCATATTCCGAGAGGCTAGGTGGCCAGGAGTGCACGATTGGCAGCTTGTTACCTCCTCCGGCCACGCTCACCCTGCTTCGCATGCCGGCTGGGAGGGAGGAATCCAGGTGCCTGGCCGAGTGGTGGGTTCCTATCGACTGGTGGCTTAGCAGCCGGACCCACTACGTCGAGCAGCGAGGATCGTTCTCGTACGACGACACCTCCCCGATCGAATCCATTGCCGGCGAGATCGAGAACGCCGTCGTCTTTGACGACTTGAACCTCCTGGCGAGCTGCACTTTCGAGGGTGCGGCAGCGGAAGAAAGCAGCGTCGAGATCACTGGCTGTACCGTTGTCTGTGACGAGGATCCCCCTGACCCCCAGCAACAAGGTTCTCTCAATTGCGGCGAGATCAACGAGTTCTCATTGGTCTTGGCTGTCAATTCGGTGTGCATCATTCAGTCGCTGGTCGCCACTCTGTCATCTTCGAGTCTCGGCGATCTGGAGGGATCGATTGCCGAGGACAACGCCTGCGTTTCGGTTGGCGTTGACTACTATTGCTCTTACTCGGAGCGCGACCAGGGCCAGCAGTGCGCCGCCTATTTGCAGTTCCCGCGACCGGACAGTTTTTCTCCGGACCTCTCGCTGCTGCGGATTCCTGTTGGCGACGGCGTATTCGACTACCATGCCGGATGGACTGTCTACCCCGACCAGCAGTGTGCCGACGGGTACCTGTTCGGTTTCCAGGACGGGTGGATGAGCATGAGCTCCGACGCGGAATCCGGACTGTGGACAGGGGAGATCCGCAACCAGATCGTCGACCAGGGCGGCGCGGGCAGCGAGTTGTGGATGGAGTGTGGTTTCTCCGTCGAGCAGGGCGATCTCGACGGCTTCGCCATGGACGAGTGCTCGGCACGGTGACAACCGTTCGGTGCTCTAAGCGGATGCTATCCGCGCCAGCGTTATTGGCGAGCCACCCTTTTGCGGGCAACGAGGGCAAAAACAGCCAACAGCAAGGACATGCTGCCGACTGGCAAGCGCCGACTCCGCAATCCGCAAGACACCGTGCACAGCCCGTTGTCCTGTTTGGTGGCGTAGCCGCAGACCCCGGGATCGCTGGCGAGTGGATAGATAGCGCAATAGCCGTCGATGTCGTCCTGACTGAGGGTGGCTTTCTTGGTCTCGCCTGACGATTGGTAGTTATACATCGTCGCCTCGGTCACCTCATCCGGGAGCGCGGATTCGGGATAGCACCGCGGTACCAGATCGCCATTGTGATCTCTGGGCTGGGATCCGCTTCCGTTCCAACAAGTATGGTCCAGCCCAACCAGGTGACCTACCTCGTGAGTGAGGGTATTGGCGAGATCGGATAGCGGACCGTCCTTCTCGGTTTCACCGTTCCAGGATACGGCGAAGTTTACCCCGTTGATCTCGATGTCGGCATCGAGAATCGTGCCGTCGTCGTCTGCGCCGGGACGATCGCGGTAGAAGATGGTCGTCAGCCCTGCGACTTCCGATCCGTGGCAGACTTCCTCGGTGTCGCCGCTGGCGGGCCGGCACCATCGTTGATCGCGAAACTTGATGACATTGCGCCCGTCGTACTTCGTTTCCATGAGGGCCGGGGCTTCGGGAATCAGCTCCAGGTAGCTGCAGTACCGAGACCGCCCCTGCCACTCGTCGAGAATCTGGTAGATCACCTGAAACTCGGTGTCGCCTTGCAGGTGCTCGGTTCCGGCCGCATCGGGAGTGACGTAGACGCACGACTTCTCCCAGCGCAAGCCAGCCCCACCTTCGGAAATCGCGCGAGTGAAGCCAAGGATGGTCGGTCCGGTTGGGCTGTCGAATTGGGGCAACGCTCGGAGCTCGAGCTGAACCATCCCAATGCCATCGACCACTCCTCCTGGAACACGCCGGACTTCTTGCTCGCCGTTCACTGTCTCGACGAGGAAGTCAGTGAAGATAGTGGTGTGCTCCGGATCCCACGACGACTGCTGATACAGGATGCGGTCGGCCTTCACCTCGCTGGCCGAAAAAATGAGGAGGGCAGAAACAACGGCAGGACTACCTAGTAGGATGCGCAATGAGAGAAGTCTAGCACACCGTCCCTTACTCTGGGCAATTCGTTCCTGGAGACGAGCCGTACTTTGTCTTGACGCAACGCAGTCGTCGTGGAATCGTATTAGAGAAACCTGCTGCCCGGTACGACAGGAGGAATTGTGTTCTTTCCCTACGTGACCGACACGGGATCCGCCGCTGACCGCAACGTGCATGCCCGCAACACTCGGGAAGCCCACCACGGTTACTTTGCGGAGCCCACCTACTTTTCTGTAGGGGTTTAGGCCTTCTCCTTCATCGGCCGGGCGGCGGTTTCCTTTTCCTTCTTCCTTCCTCTCACCGCCTGCCAAGGAATCCAATGCGTCGGTTCTCCAATTGCGCTTCTTGTCGCTACTACCATTGCATCATTGCCGCTGCCATCGCTGCGACTGCTGGGGAGCGAAACAGCGAGGCGTGCCTGTGTGCCCAAGATGCAGCCATTGTATGGCCTCGTCCTGGAATCGCAGCACCGCTCAACACTCGGGTGCTAGTAGAGCTACCGGCATCGCCACAGAAAAGCGAGCGCCCAGGCGAAGCTCCGGCCAGGCAGCCAACGGAAAGGGAGAGCACACGCCCAGTCGAGAAACTGGGCGAGGGAGCCGGCCAACAACCTGGCGAACACCCCGACACTCATCACCCCAGCGAGAATGTCGCTGCCGAGCGCCCGGAAGTCACTCTTCGTTGGCAAGAAACAGTGGTCAAGACCGAAGTGCGCATTCTGAAGAGCGCGGCGCTTACTATCGTGGAGCTGGTGCCGGTCCAGCCGCTCTTGCCACAAACTCGCTATGGGGTGTACATGTCACACCAAGAGGGCAAGATAGCGGTTCTCATCGGCGAATTTCGAACTGGCGAGACCCTCGACCGCGATGCGCCGTCCTGGAAAGGCGTTGCCACTGCAATCGTGAGTCGGCCTGCACGCCGCTCGCGCGACTGCTCGACTGGAGACCAAATCGTCACTCTCGATGTCGGCTCTGTCACCGACACCACGACTCCACCAAGTCAGATTCTCTTCGGAATATGGCCAGATTCCACCAGCGACGACGAGCCGAGCTGCCAAGGAGCGCCCCTCCTGTACGCCGCGCCCGTCGACGAAAGAATCCTTCTTGGGCAACCATCACGCTGTGCGCCAGCCAACTTCGCGATCCCCAAAGAAACGAGCAGTCTCAAGCTGACCATATGCGCAGTCGACCTCGCCGGCAACAAGAGCACCCCTCGTCGCGTCACGGTCACCGGGCAATAGGAGCCACAACGTAGCTCCGCCGCACCCGAAACGGGAGCTGCCGACGCTTGGAGCGGCGGAGCTGCGACCCCCAAAGTCGCCGACTGGCATGAAGCGAGCCACTGCCTCCTCGGAGTCAAGGTAACGCGGATGGATGACCTTCAATGCTACCCGACGATTGAGCATGGTATCGCGCGCCAGGTACACCTCTCCCATCCCTCCACGGCCGACCAGCCGTACCACCCGAAAAATGGTCAACCATGCTATCGGGAAGGGGTGTGATCGTTGCTCGTTGGTCCCCCGTCGATGGCGGCGAAACCAGAGCGTCAGCGATACCCGACGTGGACGTGTCTCGGTCGGATGGACATGACAAGGCACCCGAGGGAGCGCAGGCCGTTCTCGGTCTTTGGT
>JAZDLZ010001062.1:0-3379 GCA_043801535.1 Pseudomonadota bacterium | reverse complement strand
CGTAGAACCGCGCCGCCTGCGTGGCATCCGCCGTGCGCCCGACTCCTGATCGGAAGGCCAGACCGAGGGCAACGCACGACTCGGCGAATCCCTGCGCGCACGCCTTCTCGTACAGATCCGCCGCCCGCCCCGGATCACGAGCCACGCCGGTGCCATCCTGGTAGGCGGCAGCAATCCGATGACAGCCCTCCGGCAGTCCCAGCTCGCATGCCTTCCCGAGAAGGGCGACGACCTGGCGCGCCTGGGTCGGATCCTTTGCCACCGCAGCGCTGTGCTGGTCGGCCAACTCGAGGCACTTGGCGGCGTCGCCACCATTGCAGGACTTCGCCGCCGCCCGCACCGCCGACTCGGCCGGCGAATCGACACTCATCTTTTCGCCGGTGACGACCAGTCCTCGGCTGGCCGATTGCCGCGCAGAGCTCGGGTCGCACCCGAGCAGAATCCAGCCAAGACCGACAGCGATCGCCAAAGCAGGCGGCAGTCCTGCACACACGGATATCCTTCGTCGCAGCATGCTCGCATCCTCCCCGTCGGGCATCGAGAGCCCGCGGACGACAGTGAGCGCTCGGCTCTCGAGGGAATGCAAGGCAAAGCGACCGATCTGCACCGGTCTGACTCCGGATGCTGGGATGCCGACTCGAATTGGGACGACGTGCTCGACGAGGCCGGTCTGGCCCCTGGTTGCATACTGAACGGATGTCAGGATTGACACTTGACGCACATCTTGCTCCCGGCTACGTTCTTCCCCGTTTCGACGGAGGACCCATGGTCTCAAAGCTCGCAACAAGAGAATGGATGGCTGATACGGCTGAGAGCTTCTGGAGAACCATGGCCCTTATGACATGGACTAGTTGCGCGAGGTTGTGCAGATGCCTAGGGTTCCAATACTCAAGGATATCGTTCGTCTATCGCTATTGGAAAGGGTGAGCCCAGACTATCTCGTCCGTTTTCTGCGCCTGTATCAAGACTACCTCGGAACCAAGGACGTACTCCTCGACGACGTCGAGGTCAACGAGCGGTGGATCGGTCACTTGTATGGCGTGCTCACTGCTTGCGACCCGGCGATGCCGGCTGGGCTCCAACAGGCACTCCTCGACGTGGCTGAACTGGCCAGCGACGATGCCCACGAGCAGCTCCTCGAGCTTGCGGGTGAGCGGCAGCTCTCACTCTTCCGCACCGACGACTGCCAGCGCCTGAGCCCGTATGACCTGGCGTTCAAGGTCTACCTCGAGCAGCGCGACCTGTTTGGCGCGGCGCATGCCCGAGCACTGGTGCGAGAAGCGCGACGGTTCGTCGAGTTCCTTGCGCCGCGTCCTGGATGCCTCAAGGGCGCAATCAGCGAAGGCAAGCGCGCCATCCTCTGCTCGCGCCTCGGTCGCTGGTTTGCCGAGCGCAACTGCACCAGCTTCTGCGATGTGCGGATAGACGAGCGCTGTGGCGAGGTGACCTTCCTCGTCATTCATGGGCGTGCTCCGCGAAGCACGAGCATCATCCAGAACGAGTCGGAGCGCTCGCGGCTGTCGTTCGTTCCGGATGGGCAGGACACGGTCATCTTCGATACAGCAACAGGGCGGCTATCGGTGGAAGCGCGCTGGCCAGTCGAGCAGGATGTCTATCGACGTCTCGTTGGCGAGGTATTTTTCGACGACGGCACCCATTTCGCAACTCACGAGCTCTACAGCGGCGAGCCACTCGTCGAAGACGGCCGGGAGGCACTCTCGGTGAGTGGCATTCCCGGACTCGTCGGCGTGACGCTGAAGAAGGTCGAAGTCCATCCGCCGCTCGATCAGAGCGAACGGTTCGTTTGGTCGGGCGTCGATCTGGGCTCGAAGCTTGGCACCGAGGAGGCGCGCTTTGTTCTTGCCGGACGGGTGGTGAGCTACTTGAAACTGAGCCTTGCACTACGGGGACACCCGCGCCAGATTCCAGTCGAGATCAGGCCGCCGAACAAGGTCACCTACGATCGGCGGGTTGGCGAAGTCGTTGTCCGCGAGTTTCTTCTTGCCCGGAGATTCATGCGCTTGCCCGATGTCAGGTGTCGTCGCGACAACTATCACGCGGCAGTACCAGCCCTGGCGGAGGCGCCGTAGGCATGCGACGGTTCCTCGAGTTGCTCCACCGCGACAGGCGGCCCGTTCTTCTCACGACGGCGTTCCGGGACCTGATTGGAGCGGATGTCTTTGCTGCGCTGGTTGCTGCTGACGTGCTGCGGCCGGCAGGCCTCGCGACGACGTATCCCTGCCCCCGCGGCGGTGATGCATGCCCCCGACGCATCGTCGACAATCCAGGTGATCCTGAGCATCCATTCGTGGCGGTCCCCGGCGGAGGGATGGTGTGCTGCCCGGCTGTCCCGCTGCGGGCGGAGGAGCTCGAGCAGCACGCCGTGTTCATGGCTGGCCTGGTGCGCTCGATCCGATTGCTGTTCGACATTTGCGGTGACTTCGACCTCGACAACGAGGTCTTCCCATGCACACGCCGAATCGGCACCGAGAAGCGGCAGCACGGTGAGCACGGCGAAGCTCGCGAGGTCTTGCTCTGCACCTGGACAACCCATGGCGGGTTCACGGCGTTCCTGCAGGCAAGGCAGGCAATGCGGCGGCCGACCCTGGTCCTTGCCCCCGTGCGGGCGCATTGGCTTCGGCCTGGAGTCGAGGAGAATCACGGTCCCGGCGAGCGCGTTGAGCTGGCTTTTCTCGAGGATGTCCTCGGCATTCGCGATGGCCGGCCTTGTCGCCTCGAACGGTCGCTGGCAGCGCGCGAGGCCGTGGTAGAGAGCTACGGCTCTCGACCGAGGCCATTCTGCGAAGTGATCGACGGCGCGTGCAAACGATTCATCGGCGAAGGAGAGTACCGCGACCTGGTCGCCCAGGCAGGGGACTACGACCTGTTCCTCGACACCATGACGAAGGCCGAGGCGGGCCGGCATCCTGGCTCCCGCCGCCTCGGGGACGACGCTGTCGAGCGCGTCGCGCTGACCAACGAGGAAGCGCAGATCGTCATCGAGCTCGTCGAGCGTTACGCTCCTCTGCGCGCGTCCGAGATCAAGGTGCTTGGCCGGTTCGGCATGCCGGAGAAGCGAGTGGAAGCTGCTCGCCGTGCCATCGACATCAAGCTGGGTCGCTACCAGTGGCGAGCCATTCAGACTCTTCGAGGCGACGATCGCGAAGCCAAGCGCTTCCTCTTCAACCCGCCGGATGGGTTTCGCTTCGCGGTGGTGCGACCGATCCTGGCCACGGCAGTGACGACAATCGCTGCCGGCTGACAACGGGAGCAAGCGCGGAGGCGCGGGTACGGGAGTTGTGCGCGAGGAGAGCGTCGATACTGCCCAGCGTCACCGTCGAGGAATAATCATGCACCAGCCGCCCTCCTGAGTTGATCT
>JAZDLZ010001041.1:0-2178 GCA_043801535.1 Pseudomonadota bacterium | reverse complement strand
CGATCTCGAGAAGGACTGGCAGACGTTCTTCAGCATCGAGAGGGAGCTGCTTCGATCGAACGTGCTCTATCCGGCGATCGGCAATCACGACCGCGAGGGCGCTGGTCGCAGCGTCGATTCGTTTCGCAAGTGGTTCGTGTTGCCAGCCAATTCCCGAGAGCCGGAGCGGTACTACTCCTTCACCTATGGAGAGTCGCGTTTTCTCGTCCTCGATTCCAATGCCCATAGCTTTGCGCTGACCGACCAGACCGCGTGGCTGGAGGACGAGCTCAAGACAGCGCAGGCAGGAGGCGCCAGGCACGTCTTCGCGGTGACCCATCATCCGCCGTTTTCTGTATCTCTCCACGGTGGTCACCCAGACCTCAGAGAGCTTTGGGTTCCCCTGTTCGAGCGCTACCGGGTGGATGCTGTCTTTTCTGGGCATGATCATTGCTACGCCAGGTCGCAAAGGAACCGTGTGCGCTATTTCGTCACCGGCGGAGCCGGTGCTCCGCTCTATCCCAAGGATTCTCGGCCAGCATCCGAAGACATCGATGCCAACGTGTACTTCGAGCGGACGTTCAATTTTCTGCGGGTGCAGATCGTCGGTGGCTTTGTCGAGGTGGTAGCAATGAGGGAGGATGGAACCCTTATCGAGACGCTGAGCTGGGGTGCCATGCCCGACGTTGATCCAAGGGCGGCTGCGACGGAGGGCGAGCTTTCGCCTCTGCCGAGTCGGGCGTCGAGTCGGGCGTCGAGTCGGGCGTCAGATCGGGATCGACTCCGGCAACGCGCTAGCGCTGCTGACGATCCTCGCGCGCCGTCCCCGGCGCAAGCTGCTTCTTCACGCCCCACTGCTTCCACGGCCGCGCAGGGTTGCCGAGTATTCGTGCGTGCGGCCGGCGAAGGAGTTGCAGGCGGGTTGCTCTCCGCTGGCGTTGTCCTGCTGGTGGCGTGTTTTTGGCTCCGTCTTCTTCGGAAGAGGAGCGCCAGTATTCCGAGCGTAGCGAGCATCGCGATTCCAGACAGGCACGTTTCCCCGAGGCTGCCGCTGCCACACCCGGAGGTAACACGACAGTTGCATCCGCGATTGCTGGGATCCTCTGCGGTTTTCGACGAAAGAACTATCGAATAGCGGTAGTCCGCGCCAGGCCACGCGCCATCGTCCGGATCGTACCCGTCCCGCTGGAGGTGGCATACCACCATTACTAATCTTTTCAGTCCCGCCGGGTCGACTACTAGCCTGCCGTTGGCCTTGTCGTCGAGCGCGAGCTGATTGACGTTGGACTGCGCCGCCGCCGAGATGGCAAGAACGTCGACGTTCCAACGAATGCCTCGCTCTCCGGCGAATGTGAGCTCGAGTGGGCTCGCCGGCTGTGTGTCGAGATCGAGCTCAACGTAGTTGCAGCCGTTGGGCTGCGGCCTTTCGTCGGCCGGTGGACCAGCGTCGACGATCGGCAACTCGGCGGTGGCGTGGGTCGCGATACGCCGGACTTCGCGACCTGCAAGCAGCGATGCAGCCGGAAGGTGCTCGCCGTCGTCGTCGTCGCCGATGAAGTACCTCGACTGGGCAAACAGCCTGGTTGCCTCGCGGAATTGGGTCTCGCCGCCGAGCTGGGAGGCAACGACGTCGAAGTAGTCGGGTTCGTTTGCGGATCCTTCCTGACTGCTCGCTGACCAGACATCGGCGATCCAGGATGGATCGTCGTCGCCCAGATAGTGCACCATGAACATGATCCACAAGGCGCCTCCGTAGGCGTACGCAGGATCATTGACGTAGTCGATATACTCGAGTGGCTTGTGGGGAGTCTGCTGAAACGCAGGGTATAGCCAGCCATACCGGGGACCGACCGAGAAACACTCGTGCATTGCAAAGGTCGCGGTTTGCTCCATCAGCGCGGCGCTTTCGCCGGCATCAGCGGCAAACTGGCAGGCGTGATTGAATTCGTGCGCCTCGACTTCGGGGTACGTCCAGGCGCTGTTCCCCGGATCGATGACTATGTAGGAGTAGTAGTCGAAGCGCGGCGTGCTGGCAACCGGGCTCGTCGGCACGGTGAACGCGCCGCCTCCCATTCCGGTCTCCATTATTGCGACTTCGTAGTATCCCTTGTCATCCTCGATCGGCGGAGAGACGAATCCCCACTCCACGACCTGCTTCTCGTACGAGGTCTCCATGAAGCCGAGGACTTGACGCGCCAT
>JAZDLZ010001033.1:0-2095 GCA_043801535.1 Pseudomonadota bacterium | reverse complement strand
CGATCGGATTGATCATCAAAGACGGCAGAAGCTTGTAGTTCCAGAGCATATGGGCGAACGCCGGAGGATCGGAGATCTTCGGCCACGAGGAATAGATGAAGATGCCCCCGAGGGAGACTCGGATCCCGAGGGAGAGCCAGCGATTTTGAAGGAGGGCGCTCACGGGTTCTCACCCTGCTTGACGGGATTGCCTCTTCGTTGCCAGTCCGGAAAGCCGTCCCTATAAACATACACGTTATAAAAGCCGGCATTTGACAGTTTTCCGGCCAACATGGCCCGTGCATCCTGCGGCTTCAGCGTCGGTGCAGGCAGAGGTTCAATCCGGGCCCTTCGACGTACCTCTCCTTGCCCCAGTTTCTGAACGCGCCTTTCCACGAACGCGCCGTGTGCCTGGGCAAACAGATCCTCGGACTCATAATCGCCACTGACTGCTCCGTATTCGTCGAACCACGCGCATGGGATTGCCAGTGGGGTTCCGGGCATGCGCCGGTTCTTCTGGAATGAGCGACGGCCTTCGAGATAGGCGGCAAACAGTCCGCGTACCAGGGGAGGCGGAAGTGTGGCGGAGGAGAGCAGCACGCGGCTGCCCAGCAGGCCCGCCCAGTGTACGAGGCGGCAGAGCGCGGGGAGGTCCTCCAGGTCGAAATCGTCAGGCTCGTCCAGAACGAGGTCTGACGTGAGAAGGCGCAGCATGGGCGCAATCTGCCGACCACCCCGCACCCCCTCCGTCGCAGGCGTCAAATGATCGATCGTACATACCAGAACTGGAGCCGAGACAAGCCGCTGCGCATCGGGGCTCCTCTTCAGCCACTTCGCCAGAGGGGATTCATCCAGGTTGCCTTCGAAATGCACGTAGCTGTTGTCTTCGAGCAGCGGTTCCGCTGACTCAGAACCAGTCGCTGTTGGGTGTGCCGTGCGCGAGGCCTCTCGCTGGAACAGGTCCTTGATTCCTCCTCCGCCGACCAGAATGGCGAGATCCTCTGACCTGAGGCCCAATCGTTGTCGGTAGGCCTCACCAGTCTGCAGCGTGAGCTGGCGCAGACCTAGCGCAATCGAAAAGCGGGCTCCGCGCCGGGAATCAGCAAGGCCGTAGAGTATGCGACCGTTGGCGAGCGTCTTGCCGCAACCTGTCGAGGCCATGTTGATTCCGAAGAACCCATGCTCTGCGGACCGAGTCTGCAGTCCCGTGGCGAGATCGTAGGCAGTGTCTTGCCACCTGAATCGCGAGTCGCTGCTACGCCGCTTGAAACCTTTGTGGCGCGCGATTCTCGGTAGTGCGTCTTCAAGGCGGGGCAAAACGCGGGCAATCCTACTGCTGTGCGTGGCAACACCGGTCAGATGCTCGTCAAGACGCTGGTTCAGCGCGCCAGTTCCGCGGTCGGTGTTGGCGTGGAGTCGACAGCCAGAGTCTTCTGCTGACGGACGGCCCGGCTCGGCGGAGAAGTAGTGATCGGCCAGCATCAGCACAAGACGCGAAACATGGATGACGTAGGGGTCACCAAGCCAGTTCGCCTGCACCAGGGAGGATCTCGCGAGCATCCGTCTCGCCAGCGAGCTGACACGCTCCCTCCACGGCCTGCTATCAAACGGGGTGCCATTCGAAAACGACCAACATGCCTGCCTGTCTGCATCGGCAGCGTCGGCTCGGGCACCGTTCCAATCGGCTCGAATCCCCAGGGGCAAACGGCGCAACTCCTCGACGTGCGCCTTCGGGTTTCCGTAGGCCTGCGTCGGAAGCCGGTGATGGCTCACGATCAGCCACCCGATGGCCTGTGCGAGCGGAGGCATGTTCTGGAACGGGCTCGGAGCTTCGGGAGAGACCCCGTCACTCACCAGTCGGTCGAGGCAAGCAGTGGGGCCATCAGGCGCTGCCTGGAGGGAGGCTAGTCGTTGCAGCCACTGCGCATCGCCGTCCGCACCCACGAATGCTCGAAACAGCCGCAGGGAAACCCATTCGTGACGATAGGGATCGGCAATCGGCTTGCGGCTTCGCAACTTCTTCTGGAACCCCGCATTGGCCTTTCCGAAGTCGTGGAAGAGCGCAGCAAGCACAGCGAGGCAGCGGAGGTCTTCGCCAGTCTGCCAGTCGTTTTCG
>JAZDLZ010000979.1:0-15327 GCA_043801535.1 Pseudomonadota bacterium | reverse complement strand
CTGGCCGGGGTCCGTCACCTCTTCGTAGACATGATCGGGGACGACGAACTCGTACCCCGGCAGGTCGCCCAGGACGGGCAAGCGCCCCACGTGGATCAGGTTGATGAGGACGCAGGCGTCCGTCACCACGACTCGGGTTGTCATGGCGTTCGTCAATCCTCGTCACCTGCGCCGCTCGGATCGTCATCGCCGATCAGCGCCTCGAGGTCTTCCGCTGGCGCGCCGACGAGATGCGCGAGCTCGCGCAGCTTGCCCGTCGAGATGAGGTCACGCCGATAGGCATCGAGCCCCAGCCCGAGGAAGCGATGCCTGAGCTCGTTCCGCGCCTGGGTGTGGTCGGGCTCGGCGAGGCCGAGCAGCCTGGCGGTCGTGCGACTCTTGCCGCGCTCGTCCTCCTCCTTGAGTCGGGAGATCTCGGCATCGGTGATGAGCCGCAGATTGCGCAGGCGGTAGAGCGCGGCCGGGACGCTCACTCCGAACAGCGAGGCCATCTGCACCACGTCGTAGATCTGCAGGTCCTGGGAGTTCGGAGCGGTGCGTCCTTCCACCGTCACTGCCTCGTTCTCGTCGTAGACCTGCACGAGAGAGCGGCTTGGCTTGCCCTTGCCCAGCGTCGCCACGAACCGAGCCACCGCGTCGGCGGGCATCAGGAAGCAGGCAGCGAAGCTGTTCGCGCGCACCTCGATGAGGTCGTCGCTCGCCGCCGCCCGGCTCACCGTTCCGAGCCGATCGCGGTCCATGAGCAGGTGCGCATACTCGTGCGCGAACGAGAACCTTCGCCGCCAGACGTGGTGCTGCCGGTTGGCCACGACGAAGAAGCCGAGCTTCGGGTCGTTGATGCTGAGCCCCGACACGTCGTCGGGGAGGTCGACAAGGCCCGTCCTGACGCCTTGCTGCTCGATGAGCTCGGTCATCTCCGGCACGGGAGAAAGACCGAGGCCGAGCCGCCGGCGCTCCTCCTCGGCGACCCGCGCCCCTTGCTGGATGGCCTCCCACCGGGTTTTCGGCACCGCCTGGGGATAGGCCGCCACCGTGGTCTGCTCGCGTCCGATGCCGAGCAACTCCTCGAGGCCGGTGAGCTCGCGCCCGATGGCGATGCACTCGCGGACCTTCTCGATCACGTCGGGGTTCTCGGCGACCGCCGGTTCGGCCCGGAACATCGCCGCGAGCGTGTCGTCGTCGCGAAAGGAGTCGGCCACGAACTCCCGGATGTCGCGCCCGAACAGGTACGCGAGCCGATCGAGCTCGAGGCTCGACACCGCGCGGTTGCCGAGCTCCATCTGGGCGACGGTGGAGCGCGAAGTGCCGAGATGCTTCGCGACGTCATCCTGCTTCATCCGGCAGGCTTCTCTCGCCGCGCGAAGGCGGCGTCCAAGCTCTTGTGCATTGATAGGCATCGGACCTCCTACGCGATTAAGGGCAGGCTTCGCGGCGTGAACGCGTCCAGAGCCAGGTGCGAGCCGTAGCCACCCAGCGCGCCGGCCACCGCTCCGGCCGCCAACCTGAGCAGCAGCTCGAGGAAGGCGTGCCAGAGCTGAGCGAGCGTCGACTGCGACTGCATCGCGAGCGCGCCCTGCCGATCCGCACGCGCTCGCAGGGAGGCCTGCCACGAATCGAGGTGCCGCGACGCAAGGACACCCAGAGCCACCGCGGGCGCGGCGCTGTGCGCTACGCTTCGATGACCGGGATGGATCGCGGGCTCGAGGACGTCGGGCAGCATCCCCAGGCCAACGTCGGCGAGCACACCACCAGCGGTCTCGACCGTTCGGTGAACTGCCGGTTGCCCGGCGGACCTGACCAGGGCGAAGCTGCCTCCCGCGACTGCCCCGACGACCTTGTGCGTTCTTCCGTTCGGCATGAGCCACCTCTGATCTTGATAGTAGCCAGCCAAACACGTCTTGTCAAGTCACGAAAATGGAGTTAGGAATTCCACCTTAGTGAAGCCGGCGCGAGGGGGGGGAGACCACGTGCGACCGACCATGCAGAATCAAGAACAATCAGAATGTTACGAGTGTCAACTTGGCCAAACCCGCCCTGTTGGCGAATCAGCCAAGTCCGACAGTGCGTCTGGCGCTGCTGGCAGATCAGGGCGTCGAGGTCACCGCCGCCAGGGGGGTCGGCGGATGGGCCTTGGGGACGTGCGCAGATGAGCATGGCAACGCTGCCAGGAGGTAGCTTCTTTCGGTATTTTGACCAGGGGTGATCGGTAATTCAGCATGCCACCGTCGGGAATCCGACGGAACTGCCTGTCTCGATCTACTGGGGATGCGTTTGACCGCTTCTTGTGGTTGAGACGGAGACGAAACTTGAGCTGCTTGAGGAGTCTACCGACGGTGTTCGCGGAGACATGAACACCGATTTGCTTCAACGCCTTGGCGATCTTCTTGGTTGTCTTGCGCGTCCACTTTAAGCCACCGATCGGTTCGCCGGCGGTTTCGTCCTTCATGAGTCTCTGGATTCTTTCGAGGATCTCGGGTCTTTTTTTTCCACGCGGGGACGCCCCGCGCCCCTCTTGCGCACCCGCTCGAAGTCCACATTTCGATCGAGGAGTTGCTGGCGTCCCTTGACGATGGTCTGGCGGTGAACGCCAAGGAGCTCGGATAACCAGCCCTCTGAGGTCTGTCCGAACTGCAGGACCTCAATGCCTGCGAACAGGCGGAGCTGCCGTTCGTCCAGCAAAGCCGCGAACAGGACGATGGCCGCCTTCACTTCGTCCGACACTTCGGCCGGCGCCAGCAGAACCAGGGGAACTCCGGCGCCCCGAGCCGCCAACTGCCGCTTGCGAGCGCACGACGACAGCTTCTCGAGCTACCTACCGCTGGTCGCCCACAGATTCCAGTGAGGAGCCTTCCTTGTCGGTGTCGGGTGGCTCCGGAAGCCCAGGCATCTCGATACCATGCTTTCGCGCCTCGGAAACGAGCATCCACTGGTTGCGATCGAGCTCCCAGGTCTGCTCGACCGTTGTCTCGCGTACGACTCCGCTCGAGTCGAGATGCCAGGTGTACTCGACCTGGACCATCGCCCGGCGGTCGGACACCTTGATTCGCGTGATCTGGTAGTCGTCGATCGACAGGTCGTCATCCAGTGACTCACGCTCGTCGAGGAATTTCTCGCGGTTCTTGGGCGGGATGCGGGCAGCAGCGTCTTCGTACCGTCGCCAGCGCACGCCCTCGGCGTAGCCGCGAACGTTGTCGAACAGGTCGTCGTTGCGCGCCGGCAAGCCACCGCAAGCCGTCTGCCACAGGACAAAAAGAACGCCGGCGATACGTTCGAGAGCTCTGATGCTGCCAGCCGCCTGGTGCTGTTGGCCGCTCTGCCAGAATCTCCGAGTCACTTTCTCCTCGCCACGGCGTGGCGAACCGCCTTCCAATCCTCACGACCGAGCTCGCCAGACGCAATCAGGACAACCAGGAACACCAGCCCGCAGACTGCAGCCTCGATCATCGTTGCCACCGGAGCGGTCGCCGGTATCAGTCTTCCCACGACAACGCCCGCTGCTGCCGCAGCGCAAATCCGCAGCAGCGAGGCAATCGGGAGCGAGGAACGAAATCGCTTCCACAGCAATCCGAGGGCGAGAAACGCTCCGAGCACCATTGCCGCAGCAGTAGCGGAAGCGCAAGCGAGCAGCATCTGCCAGCCCGGGCTTGCCAACGGTATGGAACAGGAAAGGCCAACAGCAGCTACGAGCAGAGTGACGATTGCCACCACAAGTGCATCTCTCGTGCGTCCTGCTCCGTTGAGTATCGTCCCCGCGATCATCGACAACGCGAAGGCAGCATAGCCGATGGCGAGCGGCACCAAGGCCGGACCACCGGTCTGGGCGAAAACCGGTGGATACGGGAGATCGAGCATCGGGACTGGATTGGCGACGAGCAGCATGCCCAGCCCGGCAGCGAGCACCAGGGAGTAGCGCAGTGTCGTTCGTATGTAGCGTCCGGTTCGCTCGTGGTTCTTCTCGAACGTCGCTCGCGAGACGAGCGGAAAGATAACGAAGGTCGCAGCAAGAATGAGCTGATACGGGAACCTCGCCAGATTCTGCACTGCCCCGTAGTAGCCGACCTGGCCATCGGCCAGACGCGCAGCCTCGGTGGGAACGTGCCCGTGCGCGATGAACCACTCGGCACTGAGGCGCTTCAGCATGAACTGATCGATCCACATGATCAGATTGGTGAGCACCAGATAGAGAGCCACCCAGACGAGAAAGGCCGCCATTGGGCGAAAATCGGCCGCCCGCGCACCCCTGGGTAGCCCAACCCATAGCGAGGCTACGACAATAATGGCACACACCGCCCCCACCCACCCGCCGATCATGCCGAATAGTCCCAACCCCAAAGCTGCTCCGCCAATAATGCCGATAGCTCGCAGAGTCGCGAAGGTTATGTCCAGCCCTGCTTGTTTGTGAAAAGCCGAAGTCCCGTTGGCTGAGCCAACCAGGACGGCGTAGAAGGCATAGCCACACAAGATGGCAGCGGAGAGCGCCATCGGACCCGTCTTGCTGGCGTCGTGTAACGCCAACGACAAGACCGGCGCCAGCAGCGCATAGAGAACGGCCACCGGCAGACCAATGAAAAGATGCATGCGCAGCCCAGTCGCCTTGACAACCTGGGCACTGGCGAGATCAGCTGTCGTTTGCCGCGACACCGCCTGTATCGTGCCCATTATCATTACATTGTTGGGCACTGATACCGACTGGGCGACGATGCGGTAGGCTCCAAAGAGAAAAGGCCCGACGAGCCGCGGCAGCAAGAACTCGATCACCGAGCCTACGAGCATGAAGTAGATCTTGGCCGCCGCGATATACACGAGCCCGCGACCCGCGCCTACCGTCGAGCCAGCTTGCTCGACGGCCGCCCCGGGTCGAGCGGGATGGGTAGCGGCAGAAGGAACCACCGGCGGATCTGCGCCGGAGGTGTCGCTCCCAGTATCGGCCGCGCTGCTGGCGGACGTGCTATTAGAGGTCGAATCGGCCACAGGATTGCTCACGGGATTCACCCCTTTACCCTAGCGCGGCTCACGCCGCAACCAAACTCTGACTGAAAGAAGGTTCGTTGACCGCCAGCGCGCAGCCGAGTATATGATACGCCCGCTCAAGAGAGGTGGCCGTGCAGCTACAATCATTCATTCCCGCAGGAGTCGTCATTGTTCTCGCGCTCCTTCTGAGCCTTCTACTCCTTGGCTTCGCCATATTTTTTGGCCCCAAACGCGCATCGGCAGTCAAACTCTCGACTTTCGAGTGCGGCATGGAGCCAATTGGCTCGCCGCGGGCGCGCACCTCGATTCGCTTCTATCAGATTGCGATTCTCTTCCTGGTGTTCGACGTCGAAGCGGCGTTCATGTATCCATGGGTCGTCAACTTCCAAAAGCTGGGGCGCACCCCCACCGGTGAGCCGTCGCTGTTTGGTTTCGTGGAGATGCTCGTGTTCGTGGCGGTGTTGGTAATTGCCCTGGCGTATGTCTGGAGAAAGAAGGCGATAGCATGGGAATAGAATTCCACACCACGCGCATTGCCGACGCCATTGCCTGGGCTCGCAAGTTCTCTCTTTTCACCTATCCGTTCGTCACGGCTTGCTGCGGCATGGAATACATGTCCGTCGCCGCGCCCAAGTACGACATCGCTCGCTTCGGTGCCGAGTTTCCCCGCTTCTCGCCCCGGCAGTCGGACATGCTGTTCGTCGTCGGGACGATCACCGAAAAAATGGGCCCGGTGCTGCGCCGAGTCTACGAGCAGATGGCCGAGCCCAAGTGGGTGGTCGCCATCGGCGCGTGCGCCTGTTCGGGTGGCTTTTACCAGAACTACGCGGCGATGCCGGGCTGCGACCAGACCATTCCCGTCGATGTCTACATCCCCGGCTGCCCGCCGCGACCGGAGCAGATCCTCGATGGGCTGATGATGCTGATGGATCGAATTCAGCGACGCGAGGGGCATAGCCAGGTGCGCCTCCGCGCCGAGAAAGAAAGCCTCGGCAAGCACTCCGCTATTGTCGTTGCCGCGCCCGCGGCAGGAAAGTAGGACACATCCATGAGCGCACGAATCCTCGAACGCCTGCGCGAACGATTTGGCGAGGCCGTGCTCGACACTCATAGCTTCCGGGGCGACGATACCGCGGTAGTTGCGGCGGCGCGAATTCTCGAGGTCGCGGAATTCCTGCGCGACGAGCCGAGCATCCGCCTCGACATGCCCGTAGATCTCACCGTGGTCGACTGGCTGGCGGCGGGACGCGAGCCCAGATTCGAGGTCGTCTACCACTTCTACTCGACGGTGCACAAGCACCGGCTCCGCATCAAGTGTCCGCTGCCTCAGGCCGCTCCGAGCATTGCGTCGGTGTACCCGGTCTATCCCGGCCTGCGTTGGTTCGAACGCGAGGCGTGGGATCTCTTCGGCGTCGAGTTCGAAGGGCACCCGGACTTGCGCCGCATGTTCCTGCCCGAGAGCTTTGTCGGCCATCCCCTACGCAAAGACTATCCCAAAGACAAACGGCAGCCGCTCAGCAGACGAGAGGGTATGTGCTGATGGCAGAGCAACGCGAGATTATCCTTGGTCCCGGCATCAACTCGATTTCCAACGAGGGCAGGATCCCCGAGAGCTGCGCGAGCAACGCGCGGCAGGGGGGGGGGCCCACCGAAGTCTCCTCGGTGGGGGGGCGGCGAGGGCTCGCAGCCGCCCATATAGACGACGACGACGGCAGCGACAACATTCCGACCGAGCTGATGAAGCTCAACATCGGGCCTTCCCACCCTGCCATGCACGGGGTGGTACGAATCGTAGCCACTCTCGAGGGCGAACGGATTCGCGACGCCGACGTCGATCTCGGCTATATCCACCGAGGCTTCGAGAAAGAGGCCGAGCACGCCACCTACACTCAGATCTTTCCCTATACGGACCGTCTGAACTACGTGTCGCCGATGCTCAACAACATCGGCTACGCGCTCGCGGTCGAGAAGGCGCTCGGCATCACGGCTCGCATCCCCGAGCGAACAAGCTACATTCGAGTCATCGTCGGAGAGATGGGGCGCATTGCCGACCATCTGACCTGCCTGGGCGCCTCGATGATGGAAGTCGGCGCCTACACGCCTTTCCTTTGGCTGATGAAGGCCCGCGAATGGCTATTCGAGCTGCTCGAGGAAATCTCGGGCGCCCGGCTCACCCACGCCTACGTGCGAATCGGCGGGGTGGCGGCCGATCTTCCGGCCGATCTTCCCGAGAAGCTGCGTGGCCGGCTGGTGGAGACCGAAAAGATCCTCGACGAAGCCGAGGCTCTCCTGACCAAGAACCGCATTTTCCGCGACCGCATGGAGGGAGTCGGAATCCTCAGCCAAGCGCAGGCGATCGCCGATGGCTGGACTGGTCCGTGTCTGCGCTCCACTGGCGTCGACTACGATGTCCGCAAAGATCATCCGTACCTGGTCTACGACCGGCTGGAGTTCGACGTCCCAGTGGGAACCCGCGGGGACAGCTACGATCGGTATCTGGTCCGCCTGTACGAGATGCACCAGTCGGCGCACATCATCAGGCAGGCCCTTGCCCAGCTCCCACCGGGACCCATCTTCGCCGACGAGCCGCAGGTCGTCCTTCCTGCCAAAGAGGAGACCTACAACACCATCGAGGGAATGATTCGTCACTTCAAGCTGATAGTCGACGGCATTCGCGTACCCCCGGGCGAAGTGTACAGCTACACCGAGGCTGCCAACGGAGAGCTCGGATTCTACATCGTTTCCGACGGAACCGGCCGGCCGTACCGCTGCCACGTACGGGGACCGTGCTTTGCGATTCTCCAATCGCTACCTGACCAGGTTCGGGGATCGCTGCTCTCCGATCTGATTCCGGTCTTCGGCCAGATCAACTACATCGCCGGTGAGTGCGAGCGATGAACGAACATGTCAATCAACTGCAACTGTTGTGGGTGAGCACGAACGATGAGTGACGCGGGAACACCAGCTACACCAGCTACACCAGCTACGCCGACTACGCCGACTACACCGACTACGATGGCGACAACGCCGGCGACAACCGCCACGCCGTCGCCGGCCGCGGTGACACTGACAATCGACGGCCGCGAGATCAGCGTCCCCAGAGGGACGAACGTTCTCGAGGCAGCACGCAAGGCAGGGATCGAGATCAGCTATTTCTGCTACCATCCCGGCCTCTCCTCTCCGGCAGTGTGCCGCCAGTGCCTGGTGGAGATTGCCGGCCAGCCCAAGCTGGCGCCCGCCTGCTACACCCAGGTCGGGGAAGGGATGAAGGTCGTCACCTCGTCGGAACGCGTTCTTCAGGCGAGAAGACAGATTCTCGAGCTCACCCTGCTGAATCATCCGATCGACTGCCCGATCTGCGACAAGGCAGGTGAATGCGTCCTCCAACGGATGTATTTCACCTGGGGAGCACCAGCCTCGCGATCGAGCGTTGCCAAGGTTCACAAGCCCAAGCACACCGACTTCGGGCCGCACGTGGTGCGCGACGCCGAGCGTTGCGTGCTGTGCACCCGCTGCATCCGCGTCTGCAACGAGGTGGCGGGAACGCCTCAGCTCGGAGTCAGCTTCCGCGGCAACCGGGCCGTGCTCGACACCGCGCCCGGCGAGAAGCTCGACAATCCCTACTCGCTCAACACCGTCGATGTCTGCCCGGTCGGAGCACTCACCGCCAAGGACTTCCGTTTCACCATGCGCGCCTGGGAGCTCCTCATGACCCCGTCGATCTGCCCGGGGTGCGCGACCGGCTGCAACGTCGAAATCCACCATCGCGACGGGCGCATCTACCGGCTGGTTCCCCGCCACAACGGCGAGGTGAACAAGTACTGGATGTGCGACGAAGGCCGCTTCGCCTACCTCGACGTGCACCACGAGCGTCTGGTAACCGCGACCGTGGCTGGCGCTCCAGCCCCGTTGGATAGCGCGCTCGATGCTGCCGCCCAACGTCTGCGGGCGGCGCTCGCTGCCGATGCTGGCGCGGTCGGAGTAGTCCTCAGTGCGCAGCACTGCAACGAGGACAACTACGCCGTCGGCAAACTGGCCCACGCGAAGCTCGGCATCGCGCGAGTCTACCTGACTGGCCGGCCCGCCATGCCCGAGCGCGAGGACACGATCCTGCGCGTCGCCGACGTGAATCCCAACTCGGCCGGAGTCCGCGCCGTCGTCGAGGGACTCGGCATCGCGCGCATCGGAGACACCGCGGCGCTGGAGCAAGACCTGCTCGGCGGCCAGCTCCGTTCGCTGCTGGTGCTCGGCTCCGACATCCCCCTGTCCGAGGCAGCCATCGCCAAAGCAGCCACTCTCGGCGCGGTGGTTTGCCTGACGACCCACGAGCGCGGCCTGGCTGCCAGAGCGGCGCAGATGTGTCTGCCTGCCGCCGATTGGGCAGAGATCGACGGTACGATCACCAATCGCAAGGGTACCGTCCAGCGTCTCCACGCCGCCTTCCCTCCTCCAGGTCAGGCGCTGCCCGCCTGGGAGTTGGCGCTACGGCTGGCGCGTTTGCTCGGATGCCCGCTCGACTATGCTCATCCGCGACAACTGTTCGAGGAGATGAAAGCGGCCACACCCGCGTTCGTCGCTGCCGCGTGGGGTCACGACGCTCCTGTTGTCCAACTCCGCTTTGCGGGCTCGAGAGGTTAGCATGCCGGTCTCAGTCGAAACCGCGGTATTTGCCGCAGCGAAATGGAGTGTTCTGATCCTTTGCGCGCTCCTGCTCGCCGGCATCCTGACCTGGGCGGAGCGCCGCCAGAGCTCGATGATGCAGGATCGCCTTGGCCCGAACCGCGCCAACATCGGTTGGTTGCGCATGTGGGGCTTGCTCCACTTCCTCGCCGACGCCTTGAAGATGCTTTTCAAGGAAGACTTCGTCCCTGGCCGCGCCCATCGAATACTGTTCGGTCTCGCTCCGATCATGGCCATCGTGCCGGTGCTGATCGCCTTCGCGGTGATCCCCTTCGGTCCGACAGTCTATTTCGGCCACCTCGGGACAGTGCTCGATCCGGGCAATCTTCCGTCGGGTGGCGAGCCACTCCAAGTCCTCCGCATCGATCACGGCATTCTCTTCTATTTTGCCGTGGCATCGCTGGCCAGCTACGGCGCGGCGCTCGCTGGCTGGGCCAGCTACAACAAGCTCGCCCTGCTCGGCGGCTTGCGCGCTGCCTCGCAGATGCTGTCCTACGAGGTAGCGATGGGGCTCGGGCTACTGGGAGTGTTCCTCGTCGCCGGGACACTGGAGCCGGGAGCCATGGTGGCCTGGCAGGGGCCCAATCCGCTGCACTGGGGAATCGTCGTCCAGCCAGTCGCCTTCATCATCTTTCTGACCGCTGCCTTTGCCGAAACCAAGAGAGCGCCCTTCGACCTGCCGGAGGGAGAGCCGGAGATCGTCGGCTACTTCGTCGAGTACTCTGGCCTGCGCTTCGGCATGTTCTTCCTGGCCGAGTTCATCGAGATCGTATTCGCGGCAACGCTCATGACCACCGTCTTCTTTGGCGGCTACCATGTCCCGGGGCTCCATCCCGACGGATTCCACTTCCTCGGCTGGGAGCTCTCGCACGGATGGGTGGTTTTCTTCCAAGTCGCTGCCTTCGCTTCGAAGGTCATGTTCTTCTGTTGGCTCCAGCTCACTATCCGCTGGACGCTGCCTCGGGTGCGCCCCGACCAACTTCTCGCCATCGGCTGGAAGAAACTCTTGCCGCTGTCGCTGGCCAACATCATGGTAACAGCGGCAGTGCTGCTGTGGCTCGGGAGGTAAAACCGTGAGCGCTGCCCACCCTCAGACAACACCCATGGAAGAAGCTGCTGCCCATTCAGCCCACACTGCCCACACTGCCGATACTGCCCATACCAGTGAGCACGCCAAACGTGTTCTCCGGATAGTCCGGCACGAGCCAACCGTGCGCACAGTCGCGCTCGATCGCGAGCCAATGGGTTTTCTCGGATCGATCTATCTCTGGGAGATCCTCAAGGGAGTCGCGATTACCGCCCATCGATTCTGCCAGAACTTCTTCCTGCGCAAACTGACTGCGACGGTCCAGTATCCCGACTAGAAAATCCCCTATCCTGCTCGCTATCGTGGCCTCCATCGATTGATGCACCGCGAGGACGGATCGGTGCGCTGCGTCGCCTGCATGATGTGCGCGACCGCCTGTCCTGCCCACGCGATCACCATCGTCCCAGACGAGCGTCCCGACGCTTGCGAAAAGCAGCCTGTCACCTTCGAGATCGACGAGCTGCGTTGTGTGGTCTGCGGTCTGTGCGTCGAAGCCTGCCCGTGCGATGCGATCCGGATGGACGGCGGCGTGCACATGAACCCGGTACTGTCGCGGAGCGCGGCAGTGTTGGACAAGACGGGCCTGCTTCGGCGCGGAGCGCAGTCGTCCGCCATTCAAGGCGGCAGCGGCCCAGACTGGCGCAAAGAAAGCTAAGTCGCCCAAGGCGCCGCCGCGGCAACCACAACCAACTGTTGCAGCCCGAGCCTCTCTAGGGTAAACCGCACAGCCATGTCGGTTCGTGTTCGAATTGCACCGTCGCCAACTGGCGACCCACACGTTGGTACTGCCTACATCGCCCTGTTCAACTACTGCTTCGCGCGCAAAGAACAGGGCAAACTGGTGCTCCGCATCGAGGATACCGATCGAGCCCGCTCGACCGCGGCCAGCGAGCGGGCGATCATCAGCGCCCTCCACTGGCTGGGACTGTCGTGGGACGAAGGTCCCGATGTCGGCGGCCCGCACGGTCCGTATCGCCAGTCGGAGCGCGCGGCGATCTACCGAGAGCATAGCCAGATCCTCCTGCAGCGAGACCGTGCGTACCGCTGTTTTTGCACGCCGGAGCGGCTGGCCAAGCTCCGCGAGGAACAAAAGCGCGAAAAGCGTCTTCCTGGCATCGACGAATGCCGGCTGCTCTCCGCCGAAGTCAGTGCCCAGCGAGCGGCCAGCGGCGAGCCGTTCACCGTGCGACTGATCATGCCTCGCGAGGGAGCGACGAGCTTTCGCGACCGCCTGCGCGGCGAGCTGACCTTCGAAAACGCGCAGATCGACGACCAGGTGTTGCTGAAGTCCGACGGATTCCCTACCTACCACCTCGCCAACGTCGTCGACGATCGACTGATGGGAATAACCCACGTCGTCCGAGCCGAGGAATGGATTTCCTCCACGCCCAAACACGTCGTGCTCTACGACGCGTTTGGCTGGCCGCAGCCAGAGTGGATCCACATGCCGCTCCTGCGCAACCCGGATCGAACCAAGATCTCCAAGCGCAAGAACCCTGTGTCTATCGACTACTATCGAGACGCCGGCATCCTCCCCGAGGCGCTCCTGAACTTCCTCGCCCTGATGGGCTTCTCGCTGGGAGAGGATCGAGAGAAATACAGCCTGGCCGAGATGATCGAGAGCTTCTCGTTCGATCGCGTCTCACCGGGCGGCCCGATATTCGACCTCGAGAAGCTGAGCTGGCTCAACGGGGTGTACCTGCGCGACCTCTCTCCCGAGGAAATCGTGGCCCGTCTGAAAAGCTGGCGGATGTCCGACGAGTCCCTTGCCAAGATGGCCAAGCTCGTGCGCGAGCGAATCAGACGCCTCGACGAATTCGCCGGTGCCACGGCTTTCTTCTTTGCCGGCGACCTGGACTACACGGACGTGGCCGACGACCTCGTTCCCAAAGGTCGACAGCCTCGAGAAGCGGCCAACGTCCTGGCCGAGCTTCTCGAAGAATACGAGACTATGCGGGAGGACTTCTCGGTTGCAGTGCTCGAACCGCTGACGAGAGCATTCGCCGAAAAGAAAGGCTGGACGACCAAGGAGCTCTTCATGACGCTACGCCTCGTCGTCACCGGCCGCAAAGCCTCGCCTCCCCTGTTCGACACCCTCGAGGTTCTCGGCAAGGAGCTCGTGCGCCGTCGCCTGCGTACCGCCGTCGAGCTCCTGGCACGCCAAGGGAAATAGTGCCTTCGGTGACCCGACAGACCTGCGGCCACACACGAGCTCGCGCGCTCTCTCGCTCTCGCTCTCTCGCTCTCGCTCTCGCGCTTCGTGCTCAGCGTTGGCTCTGGAAACAATGGCAGGAAATCCACTCTCGCGCACTGACACCAGTCAGCGTCACAACCAAGAGCGACAACATTCTCGACTGGCGGCCGCTTGTTGTCCTGCTGGTCGCAACCCTGTCGCTGACCTTCCAGGAATACTTTGGCCAGCGAAACACCTTCGCCCAGCTATTCCCTGCCACCTCCTCGCAGATCGGCGCCACCGGTTGGTGGGATCTCTGGTCGTTCGTCTGGTGGACTGGTTGGCGGGTATTCGGCTACCTGGTCCTGCCTCTGTTGGTCATCGCCCTCATTCCCGGGGAACGGCTGGGCGACTACGGATTCACTTTTCGTGGATTCACCAAACACCTGTGGATATACGGCCTGCTCTTTCTCGGTGTGCTTCCGGTCGTCGTGGCAGTGTCCTATACCAAGCCGTTCCAACACACCTACCCGTTCTACCGACTCGCTAGCCGCTCGGCATTCGACTTCGCGACCTGGGAGCTACTCTACGCTGTTCAGTTCCTGTCGCTCGAGTTCTTTTTTCGCGGCTTCCTGCTTCACGGTCTGAAGCGCTCGATCGGTGCCCATGCCATCTGGGTGATGATGGTCCCCTACTGCATGATCCACTACGGCAAACCGATGCTCGAGACACTCGGTGCAATCATCGCCGGACTCGTGCTCGGCACTCTGGCGCTGCGAACCGGCTCCATCTGGTGCGGAGTGCTCATCCACGTGAGCGTCGCCGTCACCATGGACGTGCTAGCTCTCGGCCACCGACTAGGCTATCTCGGGCGTTAGGAGCCTGCTGGACGGTGCTCCAGATATCGCCGAGGAGCTCGCAGTAGTCCTGGTAGAGCGCAGAGAGATCGATTGCCCGGAAGTCGCCAACTTCGGTGGCCGCGTACAGGTGGCGGGTTTCGCTGTCGACGAGGAGATGAATGATCGGACCGTGCAGCTTGAAATGACGCAGCCTCTTGCCCGACTGGTAGCTCCAGATCCCCAGATTGCCAAGTCACCCACCTCACCCGAATCCTCGAGTGCCTTGGCCAAGCCCAAGTCGAGTACGCGAACACCGCCATCCTTGGCCAAGAGCACGTTCTCAGGCTTCAGATCGCGGTGCAGAACCCTGTGGCGATGGGCCTCGGCCAACGCCTGCGCGATTGCCAGGCCAATGCGCACAGCCTCCCTGACCCCGGGCCGCTCCTCCTGCAAGCGCTGCCGCAGATTCTGTCCTTCCAGGAACTCCAGCGCCAGGTACGGCCTGCCCTCGTGCTCCCCAACCCGGTACACCGTGACGATATTCGGGTGACTGAAGCTCGCGGTGAGCTGCGCCTCCCGCATGAACCGAGCCACCGCATCCCCGCTCCCCAGCGTGCGCGGCCGGATCAACTTGAGCGCCACCTTCCGCCCTAGCTTGGTGTCCCGCGCCAGGTAGACCTCCCCCATCCCGCCCCGACCGACCAGCCGCACCACCCGGAGCTCGTCCACCATCGTGCCTTCTGCCAGCACCACCTCGGGCTCGGTCACTGTCGTCCAGGTGAGGGTCATTGCTGTGCCTCGTCTACTACGGCAACGTTGGCTGCTGGCTTGGCCGCGCAGCGGTGTCTTGCGGACGGCGGTGCCATGGCCGGAACCCCTGCCTGCCACACCACCGGCACGTTGCTCCAGACATCGGCCATCAGCTCGCAGTAGTCCTGATAAAAAGCGGCGAGATCGATCGCCCGGTAGTCGCCCACCTCGGTGGCCGCGTAGAGGCGGCGGGTCTCGCGATCGACGAACAGGTGAACGACGGGACCGTGGAGTTTGAAATGGCGCAGTCGCTTGCCCGTCTCCAGGCTCCAGATGCCGAGATCGCCGCTCGTGTAGCCGACCACCAGCGTCTGGCGCGGACCCTCGACGATCCGCTCCACTGGCGCCGGGATGGTTTCCTCGAGGCTGAACGCTGGCCTGGCCGTACCCGGACTGACAGGCAGTAGCTCGAGGTCACCGGCATCGTAGCCGGCGACCAGCAGCCGTCCTTCGTCGATCAGGCCGACCGCGCTCACGCCCTGATCGACCTTCACCGCGGACAAGGCTTTGCCTTTCTCGTCGAACAGCCGCACTTGCTCGCCGGTGGCAACGAGAACGCGGCTGCCCTGGAAGGCGATGGCGCTCGCGCTGCTGGCTAGCTCGTAGACGATCGCGCTCGCGAGCGTGTCTGTGTCTGCGGAATGACCGCTCGTGCCGGCCCGAGCAGCACCGCCGGAGAGTATCAGCAACTGCGCGTGACCTCCGGCCAGCAGCAGGCAGCCGTGCCCGGTGGCGGCCAGCCGAGTCATGGGAACCGGCGCGCGCTC
>JAZDLZ010000966.1:0-8109 GCA_043801535.1 Pseudomonadota bacterium | reverse complement strand
GTCTGCGCGGCAGGCCCGAGGCAGATTCTCGGCGAATCAGTCGGAATTCGGTCGATTCTGGTCGAAAACGCATCCCGCCGCCGCGCCAACTCCTGACACCGCCAGGTTTTTTTGTTTTCGGCGAGGGTCTAGATCGAGGGGCGGAGGGGTGGTCTTGAGGCGCGCTAGCGCCGGATCAGGGGAAATGGTCGGTGCCGCATAATTCGTTCGATGGCATCGTTGACGTCAATGGCTGTGCTTTGGTAGCGTCCTAGACAATGCCGATGTCTCACAGGCGGATGACCGGTAAGCACAGGTCTCCTAAAGAGAGTATCCAACCGGACGAACAAACTGCGCCGCGGCGTCGGCAGCATTCTGCAGTCGAGCTGCAGAACCGCGTAGTACCGACCCAGCCAGTGTCACCAGAGATGCCATCTTCTTTTCAAAGACCCTCATCAGTGGATCCGTTGCAGAATGGCTGTGTCTCGATCAAGCGCGCCAGCGTCGGATTATGGATGCCGGTGTCTACACTGCTATTGGCTGCAGCACTGGGCGCCTGTGGCCCGGTCGAGTATGTCAACCAAGTGACCAGGCGAGCGAGGTACGAGGTTGGGGCGGCGAAAGCAGCGGTGGCCGAGCGCTACGCTCCGTACGAGTACACCATGGCGGTCGAATACCTGCGCAAGGCACGGGAAGAGGCAGGCGCGTCCGACTATCAGGCGGCAATCAGGTTTGGCAAGGTTGCCGAGCAGATGGCGCGCAAGGCTACCGAAACTGCCCTCGCCAAGGCCTCTGCCGATCCGAACGCAAAGCAAGAGGACAAGAAGGGTGAAGAAGAGGCTTCCGCCGGAGATGGCGGAAGCGAAGGCGCCAGCTCCTCGGGCGAAGACGATTCTTCCGAGGACGAGTGAGGATGGCCATGCCCTACCTGCCAACGCTGCTCACCGCCGGAGGACACACCCGGTGCGGTCGCGCTGCGCTCGCGGTTGCTATTGCAGTTGCTATTGCGGTTTTGGGGGTTGCTCTGGCAGGTTGTTCAGGCTCGGAGGTCAGGGGCAAGGCTGCCGCATTGCGCGAAGTCGTGCGAGTTGCCTCCGAGAATGGGGCCTACAACTGCGCGCCCAGGGAGTTGGCAATGGCGGAGTCTCATCTCGCTTTTGCCGAGCAAGAGCTGGCCGAAGGCAGCTACCACTTGGCGTGGCCAGAGATCGAGATCGCCGAGAAGTACGCCCAGGAAGCTCTCGAAAAGTCGCCCAAGGAGAAGTGCGCGATCAAGCCGCCACCGCCACCGCCACCCAAAGAACGCGGCGATCAGGACGGAGATGGTCTGTTCGACGATCAAGATGCTTGCCCGACGGAAGCCGAGGACAAGGATGGCTTCCGTGACGACGATGGCTGTCCGGATCGGGACAACGACGAGGACGGGGTGGCAGACGTCGACGACAAGTGCCCGATGATTCCGGAGGACCGGGATGGCTTCTCCGACGAAGACGGATGTCCGGATGAGGACAACGATGGCGACGGGCTGGTCGACAAGGTCGACCGGTGCCCGGCCGAGGCCGAGGATAGCGATGGGTTCGAGGACGACGACGGTTGTCCGGAGTCGGACAACGACAAGGACGGCGTCATCGACTACCCGCAGCAGATCGACCAGTGTCCCAACGAACCGGCCAAGACCCCCGACGGGTGTCCGCCCAAGTACCAGTTGATCGTCGTCACCGACAAGAAGATCGAGCTCAAGCAGACGATTCACTTCGAATTCCGCAAGGCAACGATCAAGGCGGACAGCCATCAGCTTCTGCTCGAGGTAGTGAAGGCCCTCGGTGACAGCCCAACTATCGATGTGCGAATCGAGGGGCACACCGATAGCCGGGGTGCGGAAACCACCAACATGAAGCTGAGTCAGGCCCGGGCTGATTCGGTCAAACAGTTCTTGGTTGTGCATGGCATTGCCGCCGAGCGGCTCGTTGCGGTTGGATATGGCGAGACCATTCCCATCGCCGACAACCGGACCGAACAAGGACGCGAGCTCAATCGTCGTGTCGAGTTCATCATCACCAGACGCTAGCGCTCCGAGGTGGACATGAGGATTAGTAGTAGGAAGCTGAATTTGGTTCTCTGTTGTGCAACCGCAGCCATGGCATTTGCTCCGGTTGGCAAGGCGCTCGCCCAAGAGGCAGTGGCGGTCAAGAAGATCGAAGAGATCAATCAGACGGCGATGGCCGACTACGATATCCTCGAGTTCGAGAGCGCCAAGAAGCAGCTCGATCGTGCGTTCGATCTTGTCAAGGCCAACAAGCTCCACGGTCATCCCGTTGCAGCGACGACCCATCTGAACCGAGGGATCGTCTACGGGGGCGGATTCGGCGACTACGATCGAGCCGTGACCGAGTTTGCGCTGGCGCAGCAGGCGAATCCCAAGATCGAGCTCGGCGGCGCCTACCGTACACCCGAATTGCAGCGTCTATTCAAGGAAGCCGCCGAGAAGGTTCCTTCGTTGCCCAAGATAGAAGGAGCCGACCAGACGACGGGACAGACGACGGGACAGACGACGACACAGACGACGACTGGCCAGTCCAACGAGTCGACCACAACCCGGACAACAGGGGGCGAGCAGACTGGACGGACAGAACGGACCGGAAAGGCGGACGACGGCGAAGCAACCGGCGGCGCCGTCGAGGAAGTCTCGGGTCTCGTGCATTCGCCGCTAGACGAAGCTCCAGCAGACAAGCCGATCGTCATCGCCGCCAAGGTCGGAGAGGATGTACGGGCCAGACAAGTCGTGCTCTACTACCGGCCACAGGGGAAGGAAAATTTCTCGCCGGTAGTGATGAAGAGAACCGGAGGGACGAAATACGAGGGCAGGATTCCCGAGCGGGCAACCGCCGCCGATTCTGTCCACTACTATATCGAGGCCAAGAGTGAGGACGGGCGCGTCAACGCCAGCAACGGCAGCGCTGGCTCACCGAACATCATCAGTGTCATTCATCCGGTCGTGGCCGACGACGACGAGGACAGAGAGGAAGAGCTCGACACCGAGAATCCGCTGGCGACCAGAGCGGTCAAGAAGAAGCGTCGCGCTCATCAGGTCTTTTTCTTCAGCGTTTTGGCTGGCACTGGCGGCGGTTTGGTCACCGGGAGGACTGAGTGTGCTGATCCCGTGAACGGCGGCTCTCCAGTCAGCTCGCCAATCTCCGATTCGGCCGGCTTTGCCTGGTCACCGATCCACTTCATGCCCGAGATTGGCTTTTGGATTAGCCGGGAGATTTCCTTGTCGGCCTACGGAAGACTGTCGTTCCCGGCGGGTGCCGATTTTCCCAACAAGGCCACGTTTGCTCCGGCAGCAGTTCTCCGGCTGGGATACTGGCTGGGACAGAAGCAGGTATGGTCTATCCATGGAGACGTTGGCTTCGGGGTAATCCGTCATGTCGTGCGTCTCACCGCTAGCTCGAAGGAGAAAGGCACCGTTGACACCATCGCCAGCGGTCCGCTCTTGATCGGTGGCGGCGTCACCATGTCGCGACCGCTCGCCGGACCGCTTCGTTTCGTGCTCGAGGTGAATATCCTGGCAGGAGTGCCGATCGTGGACAAGCTCAACCTCGGGGGAGAGACCAAACCGAATTTTGGGGTGAATACAGACGCCACTCTAGGGATCGCTTTTGCCTTCTAGGCGGTTTTCGTCGGCTGTGGGGATGAGCACCACTAAGTCGCCGTCGCAAAATAACTTGAACAGTCTCGCCGCCGATCCATCCCGCCTGGCTGCGTCGCTCGTCGGTTTCATACCGAGAGTATGCGCCCTCCTCGCTCCTTGCCATCCGGGCGCCTCATCGCCGATACTTTGTTCAAGTTATTCTGCGACGGCTCCCAAGCTCGGCCTTGGTCGTTGTTGTTCCGGTCTATTCGGCCTGCTCGTTGTGCTGGCGTTGTCGCGCGTGGCAGTGGCACAGGGGGCGACGCCACCGGGCGGCGAGGCGGAAGTGGTCAAGCAGGTCGAAAAGATGAACCGGCAGGCGCTGGAGGACTACGACATGCTCGAGTTCGAAAGCGCCAGAAAGAAGCTCAGCGAAGCGCTGCTGCTCATCAAGAAGAACAGACTGGAGCAGCACAAGGTGGCGGCCACTACCCATTTGAATCTCGGCATTGTGCATGCGGGCCTCGGTGACCGGGAGGCTACGGTCGTCGATTTCGTCAACGCAGTGGGAATCGATCCGACCATTGCCTTGCCGGTCGCTTATCGAGCTCCCGAGTTGCAGCGCCTGCTCGAGCAGGCAGTAGCGGTGGTCACCCCGTCGCCGCCACCGCCACCGCCTTCGTCGCCATCGCCATCGCCATCGCCGTCGCCGTCGTCTCCACCGACGCCAGCGCAGCCACAGCAACCGGCACAGTCCCAGTCGCTGCCTCCGGCGGATCAGGGTTCCGTGCCACCGCTGGTTGTCCGTCTGATCCATCAGGTGGCGAAGAGCGCCAGGCAGAATGCGGCGATTCCGCTTGCAGCGCAGCTCCAAATCGACAAGCCGGGCGACAAACCAGGCGACAAACCAGGCGACAAACCGGAGAGCCAGCCATCTACCAGGACCGAGGCCAAGATCGAAGTCGTGCTCTACTACCGAGCCGGTGGCAGCAAGGAATACCGCACGCTGGAATTGACCGCCGAGGATGGCCAGCGCTTTCAGGGCGCGATCCCGGCGGCCGCGACTGGCGGGGAATCAGTCGAATACTACCTGGTCGCGGTGGACAAGGAAGGCAAGTCGGTTGCCGCGAGCGCGTCGGCCGGCAGCCCGCACACGATTGCGACCGTCGAGCCCACGCGGCCTTCCAAGGGAGCCGAGCCGGGCAACAGTGGGGGTAAGTCCCCCGCGAGGCGCTCGCGATTCTTCCTTGCACTTCAGGCAGGCAGTGGAGATGGGATCATCACCGGGCCGAGCGAATGGAGAAAGATGGAGCTCGAATCTCCGTTGGGACAGTTCGGATTCGCCTGGGAGCCCCTGGTCCTTGCCCCTGAGCTGGGCTGTTGGGTAAGTCGGAGAGTGGCGCTCTCCGTGTACGGCCGGGTTGGCATTCCGCTTGGCAACGACACCGAAAACAAGCCCGGTCCTGGGTATGCAGGCGTTCTCCGGCTCGGATACGTCATCAGCGAAAGCGTCGGTCTCTCTGTTCACGGCGACGTCGGTTTCGGCATTGTCCGGCGGCGCGTACCTCTGACCGATGCAGCCGACGACGGTGCGACGATGGATACCAATGCGAGTGGACCATTGCTTGCCGGCGGTGGACTGACGTGGCGTATGCCTCTGGTTGGCCCGCTCAGCGTAGTGGTCGAGCTGACTGTGCTGGCCGGCATTCCGGTGCTCGAGGATTTTCGTGGCACTCGTCCCCAATTCGGCGTCAATGCCGACGGCGTTGCTGGCATTGCGATAGCCTTCTGATCAGTCGTCGTCGACTCCCCGGGACACACTCCGAATCTTCCGGAGGGCGGCGTCGAGAACGTTCCGTTCCGAAGAGAACGTGATCATGTCCCTTGCTCTCTGCGCCGGTAGCCAGCAGGCATCGTCCACCTCGGTATCGTGATCGCTGGTATTGCCGCTGCGGTAGCGAATCAGAAAAAACCGTACGCTCTTGCGAACACGCCGGCGAGCGTCTCCTTTACCAGCGAAGAACCAGTAGACGATCTCGCCGAGATCGCATTCGACATCACCCAGGCACCCGGTCTCCTCCCGAACCTCGCGCTGGGCGGCCTGGTCCTCGGTTTCTCCTTCGCTGATGTGTCCTTTGGGTAGCTGCCAGCGAGTCCGACCGCGAGTGGCGATGAGACATATTTCCTGGTTGCCGGAATCGTCCTGGTCTGGCCGCCAAAGCACGCCACCTGCCGAATGCTCGGTTATCTTTCCACTGAGTTCGGGCACGTTGGCAGGATAGCAGCTAGTCGTCCTTGCGCGGACACATTGTTGACAGTTGGGGGCTGTGAGCAGGGGTGCCAAAGAGGGTTGCCGATGTCGACGATTCGATGAGCACGTCGACCGAATCCCCAGGCTTCAGCCCGCCAGCGCCGGCCGGCAGGATGACCGTCTTGAAGGTGTCGGTGCGACCGACCAGTTGCTGTGGGCTCCGCTTGGAAGAACCGGCGATCAGCACTCGCTGAATGCTCCCCACTCGGTTGGCGTTCGCTTCGGCGGAGATCGTTTCCTGGAGTCGAATCACCTCGGCCAACCGGGCAAGCTTCATTTCTTCGGGAACATCGTCGGCGAGCGTTTGTGCTGCCGAAGTCCGCGCTCGCTGGCTATAGGCAAACATGAACGCCGAATCGAAACGCAGCTCTCTCATGACGGCGAGCGTCAGCTCGTAGTCGCTGTCGCTCTCGCCAGGAAAGCCGACCATGAGGTCGGTGGTAACGGCGATTCCGGGAGCTGCCCGGCGAAGAGCGGCCACGATGCTCCGGTAGTCGGCCATCGTGTAGCCGCGCGCCATTCGCTCGAGAACGCGATCGCTGCCAGACTGGAGCGGCAAATGAACGTGCCTGGCTACCTTCGGCTCTTCGGCGTAGAGGGCGATGACCTCCTCGGTGAAATCGACAGGGAAGGGAGAGGTGAAGCGTATTCGTTCGATGCCGTCTGTCTTGGCAAGCGCCCGTACCAGGTCGGCAAACCGGACCTCGCCATGCCGGTACGAGTTCACGGTCTGACCGAGGAGAGTGATCTCCTTGTGGCCGGCCGCAGCTATGGCGTGCGCTCGTCGCAGGATCTCTGTACGGGGCGTGCTTCTCTCCGAGCCCCGAGTGAATGGCACAACGCAGAAGGAGCACTTCTTGTTGCACCCCCGTTGGATCGCAATGAAGCCGTTAGCCTGGTGGTCACCGTTCGCAAGGTCGGGGTCGAGCCCGCAGTACGTTTCTTCGTTGTCGGTGGCGGTTTCCAGCAGAGGACGACGACGGTGACGAGCCCTGGCAGAAGCGAAGAGATCGAGCAAGCGGCGATAGCTGTCCGGACCGGCGACGATGTCGATTTGGGGCGTGCTGCCGGCGAGTTGCTCGCCGAGAAGTCGGGCACCGCATCCAACCACCGCCAGCAGCATGCGAGGGCGGCGTCGCTTGCACGCCGCGATTTCGGTGATCCGCGCCAGCGCCCGGTCTACCGCTCGCTGCCGCACTGCGCAGGTGTTGATCAGGGCAACATCGGCTTCGTGTGGCGACTCGACGCGGGAATAGCCAGCCCTCGCCAGGATCCCGGCAAGGATGGCAGAATCGGCCACGTTCATCTGGCAGCCCAGGGTTTCCAGATAGTAGCGAGGAGCAGCAGATAGCATGATGCTGACACTCTACCTGACCTGGCGCGGCTCGCGGCGCAAACCAAACACCTCGAAGTGTCGGCCGCAACCCATGGGATCCCTCAATCTCTCATGGTGTAGAGTCCATGAATGTCGATCGATCTGCGCTCGGACACAGTCACTCTTCCAACCCTGGCGATGCGCGAAGCGATGGCGAAAGCCATAGTGGGCGACGATGTCTACGGCGAAGACCCCACCGTCAACCGGTTGCAGGAGCGCGTCGCCGAGCTTCTCGGAACCGAGGCCGCTCTGTTCGTACCGTCGGGGACGATGTCGAACCAGATCGCGATGAAGCTGCACACCAGGCCAGGGGACGAGGTGTTGGCGGGCGAGGGATCTCACTGCTGGCAGTACGAGTCAGGGGGAGCGGCCGCGCTCGCCGGAGTCCAGATAAGGATCATCGGCAGGGAAGGTCTCTTCACTGCCAGCGATGTCGAGGCAGCCATCAATCCCGGGGACGACCACTATGCCCAGACTCGGATGGTCTGGCTGGAGAACACCCACAACCGTGCTGGCGGGCGGATCTGGCCGACTCGTGAGGTCGACGCTATTCTGGAGCTCGCGCGTTCCCGGAGACTCGAAGCTCATCTCGACGGGGCGCGCATCTGGAACGCGGCGGTCGCCACCGGCAAGAGCGAGCGCGATCTGGTGGCGGGATTCCAGACGGTCTCGGTGTGTCTGAGCAAGGGACTGGGGGCACCAGTCGGATCTCTTCTGTGCGGCTCGCGGGCGAGCATTCTGGAAGCGCACCGTATCCGCAAGATGCTCGGCGGCGGCATGCGACAGGCCGGTATCCTCGCCGCCGGAGCGCTA
>JAZDLZ010000906.1:0-3416 GCA_043801535.1 Pseudomonadota bacterium | reverse complement strand
CGGCCATTCATTGGAGTGCCATGTCACCGTCGCGCCGCCGATTGCTGCGGCGAGAATAGCACCTCGAAAGAGGAATGGAACAAGGAACTAGGGACTAGGCACAGGGAACAGCACAACCAACGGCTTTTGTTCACACCCGATGTGCCCGGCGTGTGATTCGACGGCCTAAGTCGCCGCCGACGGGAAGCCTCATGCCGGTCGGGCATGTCACTCACTCGGTAGACTCGTACGGTCGATCGAATCGGCGTTCGTACGACCCGTTGCGTTTGAGGGCACGATTCCAGTACGGCGTCGACGCCCACCGAATGACGGCACGGATGATCGAGCTGCGCCAACTGTTCGGCCAGTCCGGGCCAGCCAGAGCGCGCAGAGCATCTTGGTCAAGCCGGTCGTCCCTTCCCAGTGAACGGCCCATTCCTTCGAGGCTGGCGAGGAGCTTTCGGCTTCGCGAAGGTGGCATCGCCTGCATTCCCTCGACACCGCCTTTGACAATGGTTCCGAGGTAGCGCGATCCGAGGCGTCGCGCCAGTAGCGCCAGGTAGCCTTCGACTGCTCGTGACTGGCCAGCCTCGGGGAACCCAGACTGTACGAGAAACGCCAAAGGTGGATTGCCCTCGCGGTGCTGCAGCGGCTCGAGACGCTCGACGAGCTCCATTACCTGACCAGGCATTGCGTCGGTATAGAGAGGGAATCCGAGCAGGAAGCGCTGAGCGCGTGCGACAAGGTCGGTGGCCTCGGCTCGGACGCGCGGCAGCGCGAGGTGGTGCAGCTCGAACGTTTGACCTTCTGCCTCGAGCCCTCGAGCAAGCGCGCCTAGAAGGATCGTCGTATTGCTGTGTCTTCCCCGCGGGGAGCCATCAAGCAGTGTCCAATGCATCGGAAGCCCCCCTTTCTTGTCCTTGGGATTCGATGGCTCGAAACCACAAGAACCGCCCACGCATGTTGCGCGCGAGCCGACGGTAGATGAGCTCGGTGGCGTCTAGCTCTTCGGCAGAGGCGTCACTGCGCTCGACCATCAGTGCCACGTCGATGCCGTGTCCGTAGCGCGTCCGGTGGTGGCACTCGCCGTTCACCACCTCGATGTACGGGAGCGCAATGGGAATGAGGCGGTCTGTCGCGCGCTTGAGCAGCGCAGCGGTGAATCCCATCCGCATCGGTGAGGCAAAGACCAGCGTGCTCGCGCTGGCGATGGCTGCAACCAGCTTGGAGCCATCGTCCCGCAGTCGACACCGTCCTGGCGTCTTGAGCCAGCAGTCGAAGCAGCCGACGCACTGGTGAATCGTCAACTGGGATAGGCGGAGCCGTTGGCAAAGGTCGCCCTTCGCCAGCGACTCGGTGACCAATCGCGCCAGCGCATTGTCGAGCGGGAAGCCAGGACCCCGCGGGTCACCGTCGAGGATGACAATTCTCTGCATCAGTCACCTCCATCTTTACAATGTAAAGATATGCCATCCATCTTGTCGCTGTCAAGATGCCAGTGTGCTATCCTCGCGGGCCATGGCTCGATTGCGACGCAAGCGCCGCGGCTCCTACCATCACGGTGACTTGAGAAGGGCGCTGCTCGAAGAGGCGCTGAGGATAATCGACGAGGAGGGTGTGCCGGCGGTCAGCACGCGTGTCCTCGCCAGACGGCTCGGCGTTTCGCACGCCGCACCTGCTCACCATTTTTCCAGCCGCGAGGCGCTGCTCGCCGAAGTCGCGGTCCAGGGTTTCCGTACGTTCGCCGACGCTCTCGAAGCGGCCGCGGCATCAAAAACAGAGCCTCGCGCCCGTCTCGCCGCGGTTGGAAGGGCCTATGTACATTTTGCCGTTCGGCATCCCTCGTACTTGCGGGTGATGTTCGGACGCGGCTTCAAAGACGGATTCGAGACGCCGGAGGCATTGCAGGCGGAAAGTACCCGTGCATACCGGGTGCTCACCGCCGCTGTCGCCTCTGTCGTGGAATCCCAAGGCCAAGACGCCGAATCAGCTGACGAGCTGGCCTTTGCTGCGTGGTCACTCGTCCACGGCATGGCAATGCTCTGGATCGACGGTCCTGCCCAGCGGACACTCGGCACTCTCGACAGCTTCGAGGCGCTCGCCGACCGTGTGCTCGGTCGCTCTGTCCTAGGGTTTGCCTAGCGGGGGACCGGTCAGACTCGCTTTACACTCTCTCGCCCGAACACTGCCCTTGGCCGGGATGAAAGCGCAGTGTTTTCGAGCACGAGCACGAGCACGAGCACGAGCACGATTACGAACTGTAAAGCAAGAGCCCCGAGAAATGGTCGGTGCCCGCTAGCGCGGCTCACGGGAGTCATCGGGACTGGCTGCCATAGTTTCAGGTGTGATCACTCTTCCAGGCGAGCGATTTGTCGTGTCAGCATCGAGCTCACACGCGAAGCGAGGCGTTTGAGCTCCAAAAGCGTCCACCTGCGATCCGCTCTCGTAGGCAAGAAGAAGGTCGCCGGTCGCTGCCACTTCTCCGTGCTCACCCCGGCTCTCGACGAAGCGCTGTCGCTTCTCGCCTGGTCCACGACGATTCGCGTCCTCCGCGAGCCGACGTCAACGAGCTCGGGTTCCGTCGACGGTTCAGTCCAGTGTCATTCGGTAAACACGTACGCAGAGTTTTCGCGGGGTTGCGGATCAAATTTTCGCGGCACGCAAAGAAGCGTGAGGTTGGTAGTGTGTTCCGATGGGGAGGACGCGTCATGCCGGTCGTATCCTTCCACGCCGCCGAGCTTCTGCCAGCAGTGATTGCGACCGGGCATCCATGCGTTGGGTTTCCTGACGGGTTTGGTGGTCGTAGCCGAGCAGGTGGCACAGGCCGTGCGACCAGAGAAACAGAATCTCGTCTGGCAGGTTCCCCTTGGCCTGGCGTTGGGCTGTCTCGACGGAAACAATCACATCGCCGAGAAGACCGGGATGCAAGTCGCCGCCCAAGCCTTCGCGCTGAGCAAACGCGAGAACGTCGGTCGGGCGATCGATTCCCCGATAGCGCCTGTTGAGCTCGCGAATTTCGGCGTCGCCAGCGAGAACGAACCCTGCCTCGACGGAGTCTCGCAGACCGAGCGACGGATCGGCAAGCGAGACTGCGGTCAGCATGCGACTCGCGCGACGCCGCAGCTTTCGTCGCGTCTCGGCGGAAACCAACTTGCTTGCTGCGCCTTGAACTGACCATACGATTGGCATGTGTCTTCACTCCCAGAGCAGCTGCCCGAGTACGTGTTTACCACATGACACGGGGCTGAGCCGTCGACGGGGAACCCGGGTTCGTTCTCGTCGACGACCCTCCCTCATTTGGGTGTGAACAAAAGCCGTTGGTTGTGCTGTTCCCTGTGCCTAGTCCCTAGTTCCTTGTTCCATTCCTCTTTCGAGGTGCTATTCTCGCCGCAGCAATCGGCGGCGCGACGGTGACATGGCACTCCAATGAATGGCCG
>JAZDLZ010000905.1:0-4534 GCA_043801535.1 Pseudomonadota bacterium | reverse complement strand
CGGCCATTCATTGGAGTGCCATGTCACCGTCGCGCCGCCGATTGCTGCGGCGAGAATAGCACCTCGAAAGAGGAATGGAACAAGGAACTAGGGACTAGGCACAGGGAACAGCACAACCAACGGCTTTTGTTCACACCCGCGGGATCGCGGGATACCTGCGGTGACAAGAGCCTTGGTCGCCGTTTCAGGGAGGCAAATACTCTGCCTTTGACATGGCAACCATTGCTACCTACCATAGGTGCCCACAGGTAACAGGTGAGCAACCCCAGGCGCAGCACTTGGAGATACGAACGACGTGTTCCGGTCGAGTATTCGACGGGCGGCGACTGGCATTCCGGAGTGGTGAGGAACATCTCGCTCGGTGGAGTCTGCATCGAGTCCCAGGACAGGCTCCGCTACGGAGATCGCATTACCGTCCGACTTGTCGTCTCGTCGCAAAAGGAACCAGTGGAGATCGCCGGGCAGGTGCGATGGACCGACCTTTCGGGATTCGGAGTGCAGTTCGACGGACTGCGGGCTCGCGACGTGTGGGCGCTCACCAGGCTTCTCGAGCAGTAAGTCGCCGTCGCCATCAGGAGCAAGGGGGGCCGCTCAGTTTCACAGCCACTGTCTGGAGAGCATCCGCCTCCCTGGAGACCTGTTCTACTCGCCTCGCAACTCCTTCCTGCGACTTGAGCAGACCCGATACGGCGCGCACCACCGAATCCATCCCGGCATCGTAGGCGGCGAGATCGGCAGCGAGGTCGCGAATGCCCTCTACGTTCTTGTCGACGAGACTCGACAGCGTCTGAAAGCCGTCGCCCAACGCCCGGGCGTCGGCGAGACCCGTGTCCATGCGCTGAGTGCCTCGTTCGGTCAGCGCTATCGCCTGTCTGATGGCATCGCCCACCTCGTCGAGGATCTCCCTGACCCGATCCGTCGCCTGGATCGACTGGTCTGCCAGACTGCGGATTTCGCGCGCGACCACGGCGAATCCCTTGCCGTGCTCGCCCGATCGCACTGCCTCGATGGCCGCATTGAGCGCCAGCATGTTCGACTGGTCGGCAAGATCCTTGACCGCCTGGGTGATCAAGCCGATCTGGCGGGTACGCTCCTCGAGCTCGCCTACCGTGTGGGCGATGTCCTCGACTTGGGAGCGTATCTCGCCAAACCCAGTCAGGCTCTTCTCGATGGCAGCGCCAAGTCCAGCTCGACCGGCCTGATCGGCACGCTCGGCTGCCCGAAGGATCGCCGCGGCTTTCTGCGACATCTTGCTCCACGCCTGCTTCAGTTTGTCGGAGGCTTCCTTGACATCCACCAGAGCGGCCGTCTGACTGCCGACCGAATCGCCTTGCTCTCTGCTCGCCGCGATCAAATCGACCAAGAGCGAGCTCATTGCCTTGCCTGATTCGCATGCCCGTGCTGCTAACTCTCTGGTATTGCCGAGAAGGCGACTGATCGACTGCGCGAGCTCGGCCAGCTCACCGCTTCCCGGCGAGTCGACCGTGACGCGACTGTCGCTCGCTCCCGGGGTGATGGCGTCGATCGTCGCCGCCATCCGTCGAATTGGACGAAGGACGAGAGCACACGCTGCGAGCAGCACGCCGGCACCGCCGAGAACGACGCCAAGGACGCCAGCCCAAACCAGACGCCGGCGCCCGGTCTCCGTTTGCGCCCGAATCGAATCGCCGGACAAACCAACGTGCACCGAACCCCGGGCTCCGTTGCCGATCAGAACGCCAACGTCCAGCACATCTGGCTTTCCTGCCGGGCTGCCAAGACTGACCCATTCGCCTCGCTGCTGCAGGCTGCCTCCGACCGGGTTGATTCTGTCCAGGGCTTCGCGAACAGCGGCGGCAGACAGACTCGCGGCAGTATAGTCGGCCACGACTCGGCGATCGGGACCGCGCACGAGGATGTATTGCACTCCGTACCCAAAACGGTGCTGATCGATCAACGACTGAATCATCGTCGATTCACCCTCGGTACTTCGCTCGGCGACGGCGGCCAAAGACGCGGCGATCGCTTCACCTCTGGCAGCAAGCACTGCGGCCGTGCTTCGGTCGAGATGGTCGATCGCCGCCACGATCAGTGGTGCGGCAGCAAGGCTGGTCGCAGCCAAACCCGCCAGTGTCAGCTTGACGAGCAAGCCATGGCGGAATCGGCTCGTCGAAGCTGGAGCCGGGGCTGGAGCAGGTGTAGAAGCCGAAGTCGATGATGCCATTCCGGGTATTCCTTTCTCACATGAGCCTCCTCGCACCGAGCGCCATCACTCGATCGACCTCTGCGCGCAACCGTTCGGCCACGCACTCGCGTTTGCTGAGGAGACCATCCGCACCAGCTCGCACGCCCTGTTCGCGATCGGCGTCCGAGTCATGGACCGTGACAAGAAGGACGGGCATCGAGCGAGTCTCCGGGCGTGCCCGGATCCTTTCGACGAGCGCCAACCCGTCCGTGCCGGGCATTCCAACGTCGCACAGAAGAACGTCGTAGCGGATCTCGCGCAAGCGCTCTAGCGCAATCTCGGCGCTGCTCACCGCGTGTACAGTGAAGCCGAAGCTCTCGAGCATCGCCCGCTGCACTGCTCTGGCAGTGAGAGAGTCGTCGACCACCAGCACTCTCTTGGCACGCTCCTTTTGCGCCGTCTGTGCTCTGCCTCGATCGACGCTGCCCAGCCAGTCCGCTCGCACTACGAGAACCAACTCGCCGTGGGCGAGAGTGGCGGCTCCCTGGTAGGCGGGGATGGTATCAGCCTCGGCCGGAAGAGGACGGATGACCAGATCGCTCTCGCCTAGCACCTCGTCGACGAGAAGAGCAATCCGTCTGCCTCGTCCCGTGACTATCAGCAGGGGCATTCCCGCAACAGGTGTCCGAACCGAACGCAGACCGAGAAGAGCAGCGAGGTCGTAGAGCGGCAAGAGCTCGTCGTTGTAGAGGAGCTGGGGTGAAGCGCCAAGCCTGATCTGGCTATCCTTGACGGAGAGTATCGCTGCCACCGTGAGCAATGGCAGGCCGATCTGGTTCTCGGCGCACCTTACCAGCAGCACCGGCGAGCTCCCCAGCTCGACCGGAAAGCTCATGATGAATCTGGTGCCCTGGCCAGGAGTGCTCTGGACCTCGATTCTGCCCTGCAGCGCGCGCGCCTGATTGGCGACGACGTGCATCCCCACCCCGCGACCGGATGTCTCGGTAACCTCGCGCCGAGTCGAGAATCCCGGCAGAAAGATGAGCTGGTGTAGCTGCTGCTTGGCTAGCGAGGCAAGCTCGTCTGGCGCCACCAACTCGCGGCGCTGAGCCTCTTCCCTGATTCTCTCGGCGTCGAGACCTCGTCCATCGTCCGCGACCTCGATGAAAAGGAGGTTGCCCAGCTGCTCGATCCTGATCGTGATGGCGCCCTCACGATGTTTGCCGAGCCTTTCCCGCTCTTCGGGCTCTTCGATGCCGTGATCGACGGCGTTTCTCACGAGCTGTACCAGCGGACCGCGCAGAGCCTCCAGCAAGCGACGATCGGCTCGAGCCTCGCCGCCTACGACCGCCAGCGTTCCCTCCCTGCCGAGCACTCGGCAAAGATCGCGAACAGCCCGATGCAGAGGATCGACAACCGTGGACACGGGCAAGGTACAGATTGCCTTGAGCCCGTCCTCCAAGGACTCGACGATTTCGACGACCTCCAGCCCATCGTCGGCCAGCTCGCGGCGCAGGTCGGCAAGCAGCGCCCTGACTTCGCCCATCGCCATCAGTGCGCCAGGCCGCGCAACCGCTGCCAGCCGGCGTTCGAGCTCAGAGTGTCTCTTGTCCAGGCGGAGTCTGAGCTCACGCAGCCTTTCGACTTCAGCGATGAAACCAGATACTTGCCGCGTATCGACTCGCCACGAACCTTCCTCTTTCTCGGCCAGCGACACCTTGCCGGAGGGCTCGTCAACCGCGTCGTTAGGCTCTTCATCGTCGCCGTCGCCATCGCCGCCGTCGCCGCCATCGCCATCGTCGCCGTCGCCGTCGCCGCCATCGACATCGCGATCATCTTCCTCGCCGCCAATGCCACTGCCGCCACCAAGACCGCCGGCGCCTCGGTCACCAATCCTTCCGCGTCCAGCCTCGAGCGAGCGCACGACCGTCTCGATCTTGACGATTGCGCTCTTGATGAAGTCGAGCAGCTTGAACGGAGGGAGGTCGCTCGCGTCGTGCCCTTTCGCATAGCGATCGAGACGCTGTATGAACAGGTCGAGCGATCGGAGCAAGACGTCGGCAGCAATAGTAGGCAGCGGTACGAGAGCCCGGTGCACCGGCGCCAGCAAATCCTCCATCAGGTGCGCCGCCTCGGAGAGATCGGACAGACCCACGGTGGCAGCGCTTCCCTTCAGGGTGTGCAGCCCGCGAGCGAGCTCCTTGAAGCTACTACTCCGGGCGATATCGCTGATGCCCTCCTTTTCGAGCTCGAGAATGTGCAAGGTCAAGCGCTCGCCGAGCTCCTTGGCCTCGACGAGGAAGCCGACCACCAATCGCTGGCTAGTAGGATCACGAGGCATGGGCAAGGTGCCCTGCCAGCACCGGCGCC
>JAZDLZ010000902.1:0-5455 GCA_043801535.1 Pseudomonadota bacterium | reverse complement strand
GCGCCGATGATAGCGACGACTCGCCAGCCGCCGGTTGCGTGGTACTCGAGCTCCACCGCTTCGTTGACGGCATCGAGACTGATCGACGTACCGTCAGCAAACGCCGCCGGAGTGAGCGTCCCGACAGGGGTACTCGCCGCGACGGTGACGCGGATGCTCTTCCGTTGCCCCTCGAACGAGCCGGCGGCGAGGGTGTACGCCTGCGTGCCAGTCACGCTGACGAGCGAGGTTGGCGTTGCCACCGACAGCGCGCCACTCGTCACGGTCTCGATTGCTCGACCTACGAGCCCGACGAGATTCGGCGATTCGTGCGCCGGGCTGGTTTTCACCCAGACGCCCGAGGTGTCAATCTCGGTCACGATGCCAGCGACGATGTCGTTCGTCGACGTGATCGCGACGCTCTGGTCATCCTGCACGTAGCAGCGCAGGCCTACGTAGGCCTGCGTGACGGTGGCGGTTCCGTTGACCCATCGAAAGACGCCTTCGAGCACGTTGCAACTCAATGCTCCGTCGAGCCCCGCGCTGTTGTCGACCTGCTGTTCCGCTCGACCAACGACTTTGAGCGCCGCGGTATCCGCCGCGGGGACGAGGTAGCCAGTCGAATTCACAGCGACGAGCGAACCATTGTAGATCTTGGTCGTCGCCGCAACTAGATAGGTGGTGAGCACGCCCATGTGACGCGCTTTGGTGTTTCTATCCTTGCTAAGAGCACCCATGAAAGCCTCCTACTTCGCAGCCAGGCGTTGACGCGCCGCTGCGATCTCGTCGTCAGTGACTGCCAGTTGCTTCGCGTACCGCCTGACGTATTCGTCAACGCGGCTGTCAGTCGGGCCTTGATGCGACGTCGGATCAGCGCCCGTCGAAATCGGCGGAAGGCCAACCGGAGTCACCCGCGGCAGCTCTGCGATGAGCGCCTCGGCAAGCTCGACATCCTTCGCCGCCAGCGCGGAAATACGCTCCGCCAGCGGGCCGGTCCGCAAGCACTTGCCCTCGGCGAAGGCCCGCTCGAGTAGAGCAGACCGACGAGTGTCAAGTGCCCGCTCGGCGACCATCGACAATTGGGCGTTCACCGCGGTTAGCTCAGCGGTGAGCCGCTCGACGGCATCCTTCCCGGCCAACAGCAGCGCTTCGCGCCGCTCGAGCTCGGCCACAAGCTGGGCTTCGCTCGCATCTGCCGGAAGACCGAGTGCTTTCGCAATCTCTCCCATGTGTTTTCCTTTCGGCTTCTCGCGAAGCTCCTCTCGCACAGCAGCCAGTGCCGCGCGAATCTCATCAACGCCAGTGCCCACCACAGCAGGCACAGACACCGTACTGACCTCGGTGCCCTCTGCTCCTGTGAGGAGCATCTCGACGACCTGCGAGGTGCCATCCTTCGCCTCAACGATCTCACCGGGCATATGCGGACAATCACCGCCGAACATATCCCTACCGCAGACGGTGCAGAGATAATCTCCCGACGGATACCATCCGATCGAAAAACGATCGAGCGTCCTATCAAGCGCACTCTCGACGGCCCAAGGCTTGACGAGCCGGATGGTCTGCGCGAAGGATGGATCGTCTCCGTCGACGAGCTTTGACTCGATGATAGTTCCGCCGCGATTCGTGACGCTGCGTGAATGATCGCGTTGGAAAGGCGCACCACGATAGCTTTTGGCGAACTTTCCGAGGATCGAAGGCTTGAATCGAATGAAATTTCGGTTTGGAGTCGCCCGCTGAACGAAGGTCGTAGCCTCGATCTCGAGCTCGATGTGCTCACCAGCCCGCAAACGCTCAAGGAGCTGCCGTCTGTGGTCGTGCGCAACGACTGCACCATTCGACCTGAGCGCGTGGATCGTTCCTTCACAGGTCAAATTTTGTGGCAATCGATCACTGTGTAGAGGATGCACATGGCCTAATCTCTAGTGGCCACCGAAAAATGCAAGTGATTTCTTCGAGTAGTACTTGAACTATTCTGCGAAAGATCCAGAGGATTTACGGGTGCCGTTGAGGGCAGCACCGACGGGACGTTTGACTGAGAATTCTTTGCGCACCTGGTCTTCGTCGAGGGCAAGACCAAGCTCGTTCGCCAACGTCGAAAGCACCTTCGAGCGAGTCAAAGGATCCGTCTCACGCATGACATTGATCCGCAACCTCGGAGGTCGAGCATTCAAGCCGTTCCAGACGACGAACGGCTTGCCCACAGCGTCGGCAAATCGATCGGCGATACGTTTCGCATCGCTGTCAATGAGATCGAACGAGCGCTCCTGATGCACCCGTCCGAGGGCAAACGACCCAGGCCCGCCAGACTCACTGATGAGCGTCGCGCCACTCACGAGCTTGCTCATCTCTGCGTTGCACAGCGCCGTCAGCGAGCCCTGGATGTCCTCGGCCTTGCCGCCTCGCTCGACCTGGTGGATCACCAACTTGCAGGTCTCGGCGAATACCGCCGCACCATCCTTGCCAAGCTGCGCCACGGCCTCCTTGAGCGCAGACTTGTCAGCGTCGCTCGCCGTCTCGGAATACTCGCCGGTGACGTACGGCAGCCCGAACCGCTCGGAGAAAACGATCCAATCGCGCACCGAAAGCTTCTTGAAGAACGCCCACCAGGTGGCCGTCCTCATGACGCCCGCCCGCACCGCCGGCACGTCGGTCTCACCCCAGATCCATCGGCCTGGCTCGAGTGCGACTCCTCGCGTGTCCGCAACCTTGGTCAGCAGCCGAGGCTCCGACGAGCTGGCATCCGACGTCGCCATCGGATCGCCGAACCTCACCCGCCGGTGTGGCACGTTGCCAAACCAAGTCGGCACGATCAGTCCGTCGGAGATTCCCCACACGATCTCCGAGAGAGAGTACCCGTACCAAGTATCCTTGAGCTGGTGCTTGATCGTCTGCCAAAACGATGGCGTCGCACGGCAGGCCAGCTCGAGCAGCACCGCCGCACGAGCATCCTCCTCGGAATCGCCACCGCCTTCAAGGATCCAATCCTTGCCCATCACGGCTTGCAGTCGGCCGTCAAGCTGCGAGCGCAGATGCCCATCCCGCTCGATCATGTCGTCGAACAGATCGCACTGCTGCGCTGGTGCGCCGGCTTCCGCCGAAGAGTAAATCTGCGCGATTCCCGAGGGTGTAAGCCCGTAGCTGGGATGCTGCGTCCAACGATCAAGCCACGACACCGCCCGCGCAATCTGGTTGTCTAGGATGCTGCCAGGCACTGAGGGGATTGGAGCCGGCTTGTCGAGCCCTAGCTTCGACGATCGTCGAAACCAAGTACGAGGATCCAGTCTGCGCAATCCATGCACATGGCCTAATCTCTAGTGGCCACCGAAAAATGCAAGTGATTTCTACAAAAAACTCATCTCCTGCCGACGCTGCGACTGCCCCTGTTCAATCCGCTGGTAGTCCACCCTCGTCGAAGCACGACGACGGCGAGGGTAGAATCGGTGCAGCGGGTAGCGGAAGGCATCCGAGATGTGCGCGTGCTCGCTCCGCTTGTGCGGCCGTCCGCCCTTGAATCGCCAGCGCTTCATCGCGCGGACGAGCGCGAGACAGCACGGCGCAATAAAAACGTGCATCTTGCCGTCGGCAGTTTTCAGTCGCGCGTTTCCGATCCTGATCGACTCGAGCACGTCCGGGTTGCGCTTCGCATGCGCGTCGGGCGGATAGATCCACCTCCACCCTCGCTGACGAAAAATGTCAAACGAGCCTCGCCCCTTCGTACGATCCGCGTCCTGCCAATCCCCCGACGCATCGGCAATCACGACCGTCTTTTTCCCGTCGAGTCCTCGCGCCTCAAGTGCGTCGATAAGGTCGTTCTCGTCGGCTTGTTCGAGTACCACCTCGTCGACGACCCACAACAAAGGGTCTCCACCCGGATCGGTCGGATCCTCGAAAGCCCGCCAGATGAGCGCCACCATGTGTGGCGACCGCTGGAAGTCAGCGCTCACAATCACCTCGGCGTCAACGCTACCGATCCGCTGTTTGACGAATCGTGCAGTCACGTCGGGAATCGCCGTCGACCGATCGCGCGGATCAATCCCCGCCTCGAGGATATGCCCCACCCGCGAGCCACTGAAGGCGTACCAGACCCGGTCGTGCTTGATTCCGAACACGCCGCGAATCTCTCGATCGTAGGTGTCCTTGTCGACCTCACGTTCTAAATCCTGGAGACTCTCCGACGCTGGAATCGGATTCAGCGTCGGGTCGAGATCGAACACGCGAGCCGGCCGCTTGCCTGCCTTCGCTTCGTCATAAAAATCTTCCACCCACTGCCCGATGGCTTCCTCCGGCGGATTCGCTGCGAGAATCACGAGCCCGCCACTGTCGGCAGTCGCCGGCCGCAGCAAGTAGTAGACTCGTTCCGGCTGGTTCTGCGGCTCGTTAATGAACGCGATATCGATCCGACCATGCTTCAACGACCGAGGACGGTATCCCGAGCGCAGTCGAAGCACACTGCCATTGACGAGTCGATACGTCTGCCATTCCTCGTTCCAGGCATACCACGACGATGGCAACATCACCTCGAGCGTCTGGCGTAGCTCGTCGGTCTCCGGTTGCGCCGGAGACACCGCCCACAGAATCGAGGACGACGTGGCCACCGCAAACGCCGCCGCGCAGAGCACCGCGCAGTAGGTCTTACCGCCTCGCCGCCCCCCAGCGAGCAGCACCGCCCAAACCCGATCGCAATCAGGATCTCGACGCCCCGAATGGTAACCGCGGAGCCAGCGAGAGAACCACCGCAGGACCGGGACCTGACCGGGATGGACGTGGATCGTGACGACGCGCTCGGCACGTCCGACGAATCGCCTGGACTTGCGATCCCATTTGCCGCCGACAGCGAGGAGTAGCTCCTCGCTGCCCATCGCACGCACCGCCAGCGCGAGGTCGACGTATCGAGCTCCCTTGCCGTCTTGCTCGTCTAGACGCTCCTCGACGAGTCGCTCGAGGGATTGGCGGCTCACCGCTGGCCGCCGCCTCGAGGCACGGGACCGCTGATCCATTCGACCTCGCCAGCAGGAGTGACTGGCTCCGGCTCCGGACCGGAGCTCTTGTCGCGGAGTCGGTCGGCATCAGCGCGGAGCAGACGCTCAGCCTGGTAGATGCGCCGCTTGCCGCCGGTCGCGGCGATCGTGCGCGCGAAGGCGCGGAGCTCCTGGGAGTGCTGGTGATCGGCTCTGCCGCGGAGCATCCGCCAGCAGTCGATCGCCAGTGCTCGCTGCACCCAGTCGGCGAGCGCCAGCGGGTCGTCCATCGGCGGCTCGCCGAGCGTGCTGAAATCCTCCGGATGAGAGAGTCGATTGCGCGGCCGGCCGATGATCGGCTGGTCGACATCCATCGGCTTCTCTCGTCCCGTGCTGATTTTTCTGTAAGCTGCCTTACTGTTTTTCTTGGTCTTGTTTGAATTGTTCATGTATCGCTCGAAGTCCTTTTTCCTAAATCCTTGAAATCATTAGGCGCGGGAAACATGGGGCCCTAGGTG
>JAZDLZ010000859.1:0-2020 GCA_043801535.1 Pseudomonadota bacterium | reverse complement strand
CGGCCCGATCATTCACCTCCTCGCCGACCACGAGTCGCGCCGCCTCTACGCTGCCACCGAGGTCGGCGACTACCGGGCAATCGATCTTGCCGCGCTCTACCAGGACTACTGCGAGCTCCTCGCCGGCGTCTGGAGCAACGTCCCGGTGCTCTGGCAGGCAGGCATGCCCGCCCTTGCCCCGCCGCCCGCAAGTCATCGCTGCCCTGCCAGCTCGCGCGCACGTCGTCCCGCCCAAGCGCAAGAAAGAAAGGAAAGCGCACCGTGAGCACCACCGTCGCCATCCCCGAATGGGCTCCGTCGGGCGCGCTGCCGCCCGTGAACCCCGGCTCGCCAGCCTCCCTCGATCGCTCACCCTACGAGGTCGCCATCACCGAGCTGGTGCTGCGTTTCAATGCCTCCGCGGAACGTCGGGCTATCCTCACGGGTCTGCTGGATTTCCGCCAGGCGCTGCACAGTATCGGTCTGGTGCGGGGTTTCCAGTGGCTGGACGGCAGCTTCCTCGAGAACGTCGAGTTGACGGAGAGTCGCCCGCCGCGGGATATCGACGTTGTGACGTTCTTCTATTTACCGCACGGCCAGACTCAGGCCAGTCTCGTGAGGCAGAATCGACTGCTGTTCCATCCGCGCGAGACCAGGAGCCGGTATCACGTGGATGCCTACTTCGTGCAACTCGACTCCGGCCTACCCGAACCGCTGGTGGATCAGTCAACATTGGTACAGCATGTGGTCTCATCGGCGGAACGGGGAATGGAAGGGGTTCCTGAAAGTCTGTCTTTCGCCGACGAATGACGAGACGGCGTGGGTCAACCTGGTCAGTCCATAGGATAGGGCAGCCACAAGGTCAGGAAGGCTAGAAATGAATTCGCAGGAATACCGTCAGCTTCAGGCCGAAAAGGGTGCACTCGAAAGACTACTGGCGGATCTGTCCGCCGATCGAGAGATCGAGCGGATCGGCTTGGAAGTCAGAAAGCAGGAGGTTGAGGAGGCGCTAGCTTCGCAGCCTGCACCAGGTCGCGAGCCAGTCCGCGCTCGCTTGACCTTTCGCGGCAAACCAATCGTCGGTGGCCACGGGATATTCGCCGAGTTTGGCGCACTTGCGGTTGGCACGTTCGCGGAAGCGGTTGCATCGATTGGTGCTAGCCAGATAGGTCCGCTGGGTTCACGCGGCATTCTCCCCGGTCGGGACGAGCTTCGCATGCTCATTACCGGCACCGCCCCAGGATCCTTCGGATTCCTGCTCGAGGAAGCTCCGGTGGATGGGTTCTCCCAGCTTCCACAGGAGTCTCTCCTCGAGCCTGCAATCGATCGGACCAAAGCGATCATGCAGGCTTCGCTTGGAACGGACGACGAGCTGACCGAAGCGTTGGCGGAAGCGGACCCGCGCGCGCTCGAGGCAATCCGCAGGTTTCTCGAAACGATGGCAAGGGGCGAAGCCGCGTGTGCTATCGAGCTCGAGGGTGACGTGTTTCGGTATGCGGATGTCGAACAGGTCCGTCGCAGTATTGGCCGTCTCGGGCAAGACAATATTCACGAGAAGGACGAGCGTCTGTCTGGCCGGTTTCAGGGAGTGTTGCCGCACCGGCGGACGTTCGAGTTCCGCGTTTCCGAAACGAACGAGGTCATCACCGGAAGAGTGGGCAAGAGCATCGCCGACGCCGCCTCCATCAATCGAGCTCTCGATCGACCGGTGACTATCGAAGTGCACAGCAGACGAGTGGGCGAAGGTCGACCGCGGTATGTGCTGCTTCGCTACGAAACGAACTAGCTAGACCATCGCCGAAAACCAAAAAGCCTTGCAGCGTCAGAGGTTAGCGGCGCGACGGGAATCTCCTCACCAGTCACGCTCGCGGGGTCGAAGGTGGAGCGAATCAGCGAAGGTCCGCGCCAGACGCTGATTGCCGGCTATGCGAGCGGCGACCTGGGCATATGGAGCCTGGAGACTGGCAAGCGGCTGCGGCACTTCAAGCTGCACGGCCCGATCATTCACCTCCTCGCCGACCACGAGTCGCGCCGCCTCTAC
>JAZDLZ010000854.1:0-2389 GCA_043801535.1 Pseudomonadota bacterium | reverse complement strand
AAGCGTCCTCCGACTTTTTGCGGCCGAATCAAACTCACGGTCATTTCCCGGTGCCGGTCGATTTCGGTGCGACAAGACGAGGATCACTGCCTCCTTAAGTGTAGGAGCATTCTTTCACTAGCATTGGCTTGAACCAGCGGGCCTATAATTGCATGCTTGAAGCAACAGCACATGACAGCACACCGCGCATTCAACGAGCAGAGCCACCTGATAGAAGTCCACCGGGGGGACGCCGAACGTTCTTCTGGCGTCTTGCCCTGCAGCACGCAGCCGAGACGCCAATCCTGTCCCGGCAGCGCCGGCAGCGGAGGTTCCGAATGAAAGACGAAGCCAATTGTGCTCTGGCGATTGTTTCCGCTTCCGACAGCCGGGGAAAGCCCAGCGGTAGCACTGTCAGCAACGGGATCGGAGGCCGGTTGGTCTTCGTGTTGGTCTTGGTCTTCGTGTTGGTCGTGTCGGCCTGTGGTCCGCGCACGGTCCCTGGCTCGGATCCGAGCTTCGGACGCGACTCGGCCGTGCCCGAAGAGCTCGACGCGAGCCCACTGTGTGCCGGCGTCGGGCGCTGCGAGGGGCTGGTCTACTCGGTCTGCCGGGACGGAGCGTGGCAGGTAGTCGAGACCTGTCCCAAACTATGTGACGACCGCAACGGTTGCGTGGAGTGCGTGCCATACAGTGGGACCTGTGTTGACGCGACCACGTCCCGCATCTGTCTAGCCGATGGCAAGGGCTATGAAAACGTCGTCTGCGATCCTGTCCAGGGCGTATCGTGCGACCCGGTGAATGGCCTTTGCACTGGTGCCTGCGCGCCGCAACGCCTGGGCAGCAGCTACGTCGGCTGTGAGTACTACCCAACCATCACCGGCAATCCGGTGAATGCCGCATTCAGCTTTGCCGTGGCTGTCTCCAACACTACCACCGAAGAGGCGTCCGTCTCCATAGAGGGTGGTGCGCTGGCCGAGCCAGTGAGCTTCAAGGTCGCTGCCGGCGGGGTGGCGGTGCAGAAGCTACCCTGGGTTGCCAAGCTAAAGGGTTGTCCGTCATCCGATCCAAACTATGTCTATGCCACCAACACCCTGGAGTGCATGTCACCGCCGTATCCCGGGGTGCTCTCGTCCAAGGGTGCATATCGCCTGCGCTCCAGCCAGCCGATCACCGTCTACCAGTTCAACCCTCTCGATTTCGCGATGGAATCGAACGGGATCAAGTATGCGTCCTATCTCAATGACGCCTCGCTGCTGCTGCCGGCGAATGCCATGCAAGGTGAATATCTGGTCGTTGCCTGGCCAGCTCAGAGGATCCGGGGAAACGATTTCCCGAGCCTTCTGGCCGTGACTGCAACACAGGACAACACCGCAGTAACCGTGACCACCACCGCCGCAACTCCAGGAGGCAACGGAGCGCCTGAGCTCGTGGCCGGCACTCCCCAGACAGTATCGATGAATCAGGGCGATGTGCTGCAGCTCCTGTCTTTTTCAGGCGACCTGACCGGTTCGCGAGTTGCGGCGGACAAGCCTGTTCAGGTGATTGCCGGGCACTACGGGGCGTGTGTCCCATCCGTCGAGGTCGAAGCCGTCGATCACCTCGAGGAATCGATCTTTCCGCTCGACACTCTCGGTACGTCCTACTTCGTGACTGCCCCGGCAGTGCCGGCAAAGCCGAAGGGTCGGGCAATGGTGGTCCGTGTCGTCGCCACCGAGCCGAACACCACTCTCGTCTACGATCCGCCACAGGCAAGCGCGGCAACCACGTTGGCTGGCGCTGGCCAACACGTCGATCTCCTCGATGTGGACGGCGATATCATGATCAGCGCCAGCTCGAGGATTGTGGTCGCCCAGTTCATGGAGGGGATGATGATGGATGCTTCCGACCAGATGTTCGACGGGTTCGAGGCTGTTGGCGACCCGTCGATGGTGCTGGCAGTCCCGACCGCCCAGTTCCGCACCAACTACTTGTTCTACGCGCCTTCGTCGTACAAGACCCACTACGTCAACATTGTTGCTCCGACTGGTGCCGTGGTCGAGTTGGACGGCGTGGCGGTGACCGGGTTCGAGCCGATCGGTTCCTCTGGATTCGGCGTGGTCAAACAGCAATTGATGAAGGACGGCAATCACACTATCGTCGGCGAGCTGCCGTTTGGAATCAGCGTCTATGGCTATGGGGACTGGACGAGCTATTGGTATCCTGGCGGTCTGGATTTCGCTCTGTTGCTATAGTCGACCACCGTGACCCCCCCATGACCATGACCGGGGAGGGGTGTGAACAAAAGCCGTTGGTTGTGCTGTTCCCTGTGCCTAGTCCCTAGTTCCTTGTTCCATTCCTCTTTCGAGGTGCTATTCTCGCCGCAGCAATCGGCGGCGCGACGGTGACATGGCACTCCAATGAATGGCCG
>JAZDLZ010000819.1:0-2202 GCA_043801535.1 Pseudomonadota bacterium | reverse complement strand
TAGCGTTCCCGGCCTTCGATGGTGGTGGCGATGTTCTCGCCGCCGACCGCGCTCATGATGACCGTGTGCAGGTCGTCAATCGTCAGGCCGTACCGGGCGAGGGCGTCGCGGTTGGGGACGAAATCCACGCAGTAACCGCCGCCGGCGCGTTCGGCGAAGATGCTGCGGGTGCCGGGCACGTTGCGCAGAGCCGCTTCGATGTGTTCGCCGACGGTCTGGATCTGGTCGAGCTTTGCGCCCATGATCTTGATGCCGATCGGGGTGCGCACGCCGGTCGAGAGCATGTCGATGCGGCCCTTGATGGGCATGGTCCAGGCGTTGACGTTGCCGGGGATCTGCAAGGCGCGGTCCATCTCGGCGATCAGTTCGTCGTAGGAGATGTGTTCGGCCCAGACCTGACCGAGCACCGTGCGGACTGGTCTTGGCCAGTTGGAGAAGAACCGTTCTTTGGCTCGCCATTCGGACTTCGGCTTGAGCACGATGGTCGTTTCCATCATTGAAAACGGCGCCGGATCGGTCGATGTGTCGGCGCGGCCGGCTTTGCCGAACACCGAGACGACCTCGGGGAATTGCCGCAGGATGCGGTCTTCGATCTGCATCAACTGCTGCGCCTGGGTGACCGACATGCCGGGCATGGTGGTGGGCATGTACAGGATCGAGCCTTCATTGAGCGGCGGCATGAACTCGTGGCCGAGTTTGAGGTACACCGGCACGGTGGTGGCGACGATCAGTACGGCCAGCGCGATGGTCGCTTTGGGCCAGCGCAACACCAGTCGGCACGGTTTCTCGTAGAGCCGGAACAAGACGCGGCTGATGGGGTGTCTCTCCTCGGGATAGTATCGGCCGACGGCGACGGCGGAAAAGAGCGACGCCAGCCATTTGGGCCGGAATTTGAAGGCGTCCATGCGCGCGAACAACATGCGCACCGCCGGGTCGAGCGTCAGCGCCAGGACCGCGGCCAGCGCGATGGCCAGCGTCTTGGTGTAGGCCAGCGGCTTGAACAGGCGGCCTTCCTGGTCGACCAGCGCAAACACCGGCAGGAACGACACGGCGATCACCAGCAAGGAGAAGAACACCGACGGGCCGACTTCCTGCAACGCTTCGAGCCGCACCTGATGGAAATCGCCCGGGCGGCCGTCCTCCTGCCAGCGTTCCAGCTTCTTGTAGGCGTTTTCGACCTCGACAATGGCGCCGTCAACCAGTACGCCGATCGAGATGGCGATGCCGGCCAGCGACATGATGTTGGAGGTGATCCCCAGGAAATACATCGGGATGAAGCAGAGCAACACGGAGATCGGGATCGTGATGATCGGCACAATCGCCGACGGAATGTGCCAGAGGAAGAACAGGATCACCAGGCTGACGACGATCATCTCCAGCAGCAGCTCGTGTTTCAGATTGTCGATGGATGCTTCGATCAACTTGGAGCGGTCGTAGACCGAGACAACCTCCACGCCGTCTGGGAGGGACGGCTTCATCTCTTCCAACTTCGTCTTGACGCGCCGGATGACGTTCAGCGCGTTTTCGCCGTGGCGCATCACGACGATGCCGCCCACCGTGTCGCCGTCACCGTCGAGATCGGAGATGCCGCGCCGCATCTGCGGGCCCAGTGCGATGTCGGCCACGTCCTTGAGCAGGACTGGCGTGCCGTTGTCGCCGACTCTGACTCCCACCTGGCCCAGCGACTCGGTGTCCTGGATGTACCCGCGTGCCCGCACCATGTACTCGCGGCCCGTCCATTCGATGAGTCGGCCACCGACTTCGTTGTTGTTCTTGCGGATGGCCTCGACCAGTTCCATGACCGACAGGCCGTAGTTCTGGAGTCGGTTGGGGTCAACGGTGACCTGGTATTGTTTCTGGAAACCGCCGATGCCCGCCACTTCCGACACGCCCGGCACGCTCTGCAGGGCGTACCGCAGGTACCAGTCCTGGTAGGTGCGCAGTTCCGCGAGGTCGTGCTTGCCGGACTTGTCCACCAGGGCGTACTGGTACACCCAGCCCACGCTGCTGGCGTCGGGGCCTATTTCCGTTTTTACGCCCTCGGGCAGCCGGCCCTGTATCTTGTTCAGGTATTCAAGCACGCGGGCCCTGGCCCAGTAGATGTCCGTGCCGTCCTCAAAAATCACGTAAACATAGGAGAAGCCGAAATCAGAAAATCCCCTTATCGTTTTTACTTTCGCTACGCCCAGCAGCGAGGTGATG
>JAZDLZ010000794.1:0-3659 GCA_043801535.1 Pseudomonadota bacterium | reverse complement strand
GATCCCCGATAGATATGGCGTCGAGAAAGAGCTGAAAAAGACCGCCACTGCCGCAACCAGCAGGATCTCGCAGTGGGCGAGAACGAGCGCCTTGACGATGGCGCCATCGAAGCCAACCCTCGCCGCTTCCGATACGTCGGTGAATCTCACCAGCAAGAGAAGCCCGGCGAGGGCGAGCGCAAAACACGCCGTGAGCAAGGTGAGGGTCGCAGTCATGCCGAGGTATTTGCCGACGACGAACTCGTACCTCTCGATAGGCTTGGAGAGAATGGTATAGAGGGTCTTGCGTTGCGCTTCCCCGTAGAGAAGCGACACTCCGAGGATGATGGCGGTCAGCGATCCGCACAGCGACACTCCGCCAAGCCCGACGTCTCGAGCGATGCGAGCTTCCTCATTGAGCGACATCTCTCCGAGTGCCAAGGCAAACAGATTGGCACCGACAACCACCAGCACTATGCCGTAGATCATCCGGCTGCGGACCGCTTCGCGGAACGTGTTCAGCGCAATCGTCAGAATCCTGCCGATCATTTGCTGCTCCAGTTAGGCTCGGGATGGGCCGGCACGCGGCCAGCGGCATCACTACTGGCATCACTATCGGTGTTCGGCCGCGACGACTGTGGCTGCATGCGACGAACGAAGAGATCTTCGAGCGACTCCCGGCGCGGCGTGACCGAAATCACCTGGGCCACTTCGCAGGCCTTGCCGAGAAAGGCCTCCAAGTTGACCTCCGGCCGGAGCGTCACCGCTACCTCGTCATCGATGCGCCTGACCACGGCTCCCTCCGGCACGACACTTCCAAGATCCGCGCCGGAGCGTGCCCGCAGGAGAACCTCGACTCCGAGAAGCTCGGGCGAGAGCAGCCTGCGCACAGAGCCGACCTCGTGCACTCTGCCGCGCGAAATGATCGCCACTCGATCGCAGATCGCCTCGACGTCACCCAGGAGATGGGTCGAAAAGAAAATCGTCTTTCCGGCGTCGCGGAGTTGGAGCATGAGATCACGGACATCCTTGCGACCAATCGGATCGAGCCCGCTCATCGGCTCGTCCAGGACTAGCAGCTCGGGATCGTTGATGAGAGCTTGGGCAAGACCAGCTCGCTGAAGCATTCCCTTGGAAAACCGACGCAGCGGTCGTTTGACTGCCGATGCCAGTCCAAGACGCTCGACGAGCTCGCCCGCCCGACGGCGGTGCACGGCAGCGCTCAAACCGAACAAGGTGCCAGCCAGAGCGAGCATTTCCGATACGTTGAGGTACTCGTAGAAGTTGGGAGTCTCGGGGAGAAACCCGATCTTCGTCCGCGCCTGCCGATTCGGCACTGGCACGCCAAAAATGGAGCAGCGGCCTGCCGTCGGGTTGGACAGACCCATGAGGATACGAATCGTCGTTGTCTTGCCAGCACCATTGGGACCGACAAAACCAAAGACCTCGCCTTTTCGCACGTCAAAGCTTGCGTCGACGAGCGCATCGACCTTTTTCAGGCGAACGCCGAGCCGGTATCGCTTGGCAAGAGACTCCACGAGGATTACCGCATTTTGCTCTGCCATCAAAACGAGCCCTCCAGAGCTTCTACTACCCGGGTAACATCAGCCTCGGTCATTCCATTCCACAACGGAAGCGCGAGCGCGGAATCGTGCAGCTCGTTGGCCACCGGAAGCACGCTGGCCGTGAATCCTGGTCTGCCGGCGAACGTGCCAAGCCGGTGGAGAGCATAGGTTGCTGGCCCGGCTTCGACACCACGCTCTCGAAGCGTCGTCACGACACGAGATCGGTCTACAGAGGGCGGCAGGAGCAACGCAAACGTCTGCCAGGTTGGGCTCACCTCGGGAGGCGGCTCCTGCACGCGCACCACGCCCCCCCCTAGCCGGGTGCCGCTCAAGCAGGCTCGATAGGCCGACACGAGCCGACGACGTTCCTCCAAGAAGACAGGGAGCCGAGAAAGCTGAACCCGGCCGATTGCCGCCGCCACCTCTGGCATTCGATAGTTGAGACCTACCTCCGAGAACTCACCAGGCTGCTGCTGGCCGTGATTGCGCAACGCCCGGATCCTTCGCGCCAGCTGGACGTCCGAGACCATGATTGCCCCTCCCTCGCCAGTCGTCACGACCTTGCGAGGGTGAAAGCTGAAACAGGCAGCAACTCCGAACGAGCCTGCAAGGCGACCGAGCTGTCCTGCTGCGCCAATCGCACAGGCGGCATCCTCAACGAGCGCAACTCCTGCTTGCACCGCCAGGGACTCGAGTCCCGCATGATCGGCAGGAATCCCAAACTGGTCGACCGCGATGATCGCGGAGGTCTTCTTGTTGACCAGCGCTGCCACTCGCGCCGGCGAGATGTTCCAGGTGGCAGGGTCAACGTCGGCGGCTACCGCTTTCAGGCCAAGCGCCTCGGCGGCATTGGCGGGTGCCGGAAAGGTAAAGGCAGGCACGATTACCTCGCTGCCAGGAGGCAGGTCCAGTGCCCACAGCACCAGGTGAAGCGCTGCCGTACCACTGGCAACGGCGATCGCCTGGGGACGCCCCACCAGGTTGGCCAGGGCATCCTCGAACGCCAAGTTCTCGGGACCGAGAACAAGGCGTCCAGACTGCAAAACACGCGCCTGCGCAGCGATCTCCCGATCGCCGAGGAAAGGCTTGGCAAGCGGTAGCAGACTCATCCGATCATCCCCATCTCTTCTGTTCGCTGAAGGCTGTCGACTCACAGCTCCGCCGCCCCGAGCGCCGGCAGTGGTAGCGAGCTCATGCCTTCTTGTGACGGTAGGAAAGAATCGTGCGAAGTAGTCCCTCCTCCAGGTCCACTTTCGCCTGATAACCAAGCAACTCACGAGCCTTCTGCACTGAAGGCACGCGAATCTCCACATCGGGATGCGGCCACTTCTCGAAGACGATTGGTGACCCCGAGGAAGAAAGACGCACGATCTCGCGGGCAAGGTTGTAGATCGTGATTGTCGAACGAGGATTGCCGATGTTGAACGCGTGGCCGACCGCTTCGTCGCATTCCAGCGCGGCAACAATGGCGTCGATGATGTCGTCGATGTAGCACCAGGCTCGAATCTGCGAACCATCGTTGTGCACGACCAGCGGTTCGCCGCGCAGAGCACGCACGATGAAATGATGGACTGCGCCTTCGCCGACCTGGCGAGGCCCGAAGATGTTGAACGGCCGGATCGAGCACGTTGGCAGACCGTACTGCTTGTGATAGTTCATTGCCAGATGCTCGGTGGCCAGCTTGGCGACAGCGTAGGTCCACCGAGCCTCGCCTACGGCGCCGAGGGTGGTCGAATCGAACTCGGTCACGTGATAGGCATAACGACCGAACACCTCGCTGGTCGAGAAATCAATGAATCGTTTTATGCTGCCAGTGGCCAGCGCCGCCTCCAGGGCATGGTAGGTGCCGAGCAAGCTCACCTTCATGGTCAGCACCGGATTGCGCATGACTGTGTCGACGCCGGCGATCGATGCGAGGTGAACGACGGCGTCGCATCCCTCCATCGCCCGCCGCACTGCCTCGGCATCGAGGACGTCACCACGCACGACTCGAACATGAGGATGATCGCTCAACCCTGTGGGCGAGAGCGCATCGCGGTGAAAGCTGTCGTAGACGACGACGATGTTTTGAGGAGCCAGCCGTTCGACCAAGTGGGAGCCAATGAAGCCGGCGCC
>JAZDLZ010000791.1:0-2475 GCA_043801535.1 Pseudomonadota bacterium | reverse complement strand
TCGCCGGTCAGATCCTCGAGCGTCTCGCGGCTGAGAGACTCGTCGAGATGCACGGGGTCGCCGCCACCGGACTGACCGAAAAACGGTAGCCGGACCGCTACCGTGGTCTCGGCGCTGAGGGTCTTCTTGGCCTGTTCAGCCTCCTCCCTCAGACGCCCGAGCGCCACCGGATCGAGAGTCGGATCCGTGGCGTGTTGCTGCTGGCAGCGGCCCACCAGCCATTCGACTATGCGCCGGTCGAAATCATCTCCTCCGAGGGCATTGTCGCCGTTGGTGGCCAGCACTTCGAAGACCCCGTGCTCGACGTGAAGGATCGAGATGTCGAACGTTCCTCCGCCGAGGTCGAAGATCGCGAGCCGCCGGCAGTCCGGCAAGCGGTGGGCGCCGAAAGCCAGAGCCGCGGCAGTGGGCTCGTTCAGGATCCGCCGCACGTCCAGTCCGGCAATGGTTCCCGCATCCCGAGTGGCTTGACGCTGGGCGTCGTCGAAGTAGGCAGGTACGGTGATCACTGCCTGGGTTACCGGCTCGCCCAGCGCTTCCTCTGCGATCCAGCGCATCCGTTCGAGGACGAACGAGGAGATTTCTTGCGGCGAGCAGATCTCTCCGCTGGCACCGGCGGCGTCGAGTCTGACCCAGGCGTCCCCGTTTGGCGCGGCAACAATCCCAAACGGTGCGTTTTGGGCAAACCGCTGTACGTCGGGAGCATTCACTTTTCGACCGATGAGTCGCTTGGTACCGAAGACGGTTCGCGTCGGGTTGGTCACTGCCTGGCGTTTGGCAGCGCGTCCAACGACGATTTCGTTTCCCGAGGAAAAGGCAACGGCCGAAGGGGTAGTGCGTTCTCCGTCTCGAGAAGCCAAGACTGCCGGAGTCCCGCGTTCGAGGGTTGCCACACAGGAGTTGGTGGTTCCCAGGTCGATTCCGATAATCCTGGCCACGCTATTTCCTCCGCAGCAGCTTGCCGAGTAGCCCCCGGCGGTTGGCAGTGTTGGTGCGCCGCATCGCCGCCAGCTCTCGAGCGGCCCGGTCGTTGGCTGGGTCTATTCTGAGCACTTCTTCGAAGTGCTGGCCGGCTGCCTCCTGGTCGCCTTCGCCAACCAAAAGGAGCGCTTTGGCGAGCAGCATTCCGACTTTCGCCGAGCGATCGTCCGGCTGCTTTCCGAGTAGCTCCTCGTAGGCGCGTTGCGCATGCTCGTACCACCCGGCTACCAGCAGACGTTCTGCCATGATAGCGGGGGTGCTACCGTCCATGCCGATGACCAGCGGGTTTGATGGTCTATCCTCAGGAACGCTATGCTCCAGATCTCCGAACAAGTCCGTCGCCGATAGTCCGGTATGGCAGCCACCAACACTCGGGCGCTCGCTTTTCGCAAGGGAGGGAGAGACGGGGACCGCAGTTGGCGGCGGCGGCAGCGGCGGCAGCGGCGGCAGCGGCCCTCCCGAGGAAGAGCGTTCCGTTGGCATGGTGCTGCTGGGAGGTGCTGGCGGAGGCTTGCGCGCAGGCGCTGCCGGCACGGGAGCCGGGGGAGCAAGGCGCCCGGGCGCTGCAGTTGGGGGAGTCAGTCGAGCGGGAACGGTTGGCGCGTTCTGAGCGACAAGAGGAGCTCCCGAGGCAGGGGTATTGGCTCGCTTGAGTTGCTGATCGGCTGGCTTGGCGGACACTGGCGCTGGGAGCGGCCGAACCTCGCTACCTGCTGGTGCTCTCTCGAGCGAGGCCATCTGGTAGGCGGGATGCGCAACTCTGCGGGCCGGCGGCATGAACGCTTCCAGTGGCGGCGGGGGCGGGATCACGGCGGCGACCCGCGATTGTTGAGGTTGCTGGCCGGTGGTTGGTGGCGCTACGCCGCTGATCCTGGGGATGGCGGCACCAACAGCGGAAACCGCAGGGGGACGCGATGGGGCATGGGCGCTGCCGGCATCCTGAGCTGGAATGTCTGCTCCTCCGTACCGTGGCGGCGTGACAGGAGATCCAGTATTGGTGGCCATGGCCGGCGGTTCGTGGCCGAGAAGCTTCCTTCGCAGTGCGCTACGAGTTGACGGGTTGGCGAGCCTGTTGTAGGCGTCCTTGAGTACTACGAAGATCTCCGCTGCCAGATCGCGAACGCGTTCGCTTTCGTAGTGAGCGAGACGATCGGGATGATAGTTGCGCGACAAGGCAGCAAAGGCGCAGCGGACGTCGCCGTCGGTGGTGTCGTAGGGAACTCCGAGAATCTGAAAGTCGTTGAGGGAGCGAAGGGACTCGAGCTCCTCCTCGAGGGCCTGCAACAGGCTTGCCTCGGCGGCCTCCGTGTCCAGCTCCTCCTCGAGTAGCCGATCGAGATTGTCAGGGCTGGCTGGTCGCCGATCGAGACTCTGGTTTGCAGACGTGACAGGCGTACGCGTTACCAGGGGAGTCGGGGCGGCAGTGGCGCCCAGCGCTGACTCGATGAGCCAGATCGTGCTTTCCGGGATCCGCCGCAGGGAGATGCGAAACCC
>JAZDLZ010000752.1:0-4261 GCA_043801535.1 Pseudomonadota bacterium | reverse complement strand
CCAAAACCGCCGCCAGTGGATCCGTTTGAGGCCGGCGCCGAAGGAATACGATCAGGGGAGGCACTACGATCAGCCAAGCTCACTGATTCCCGGCCCGTCGCCCGTCGCCCGTGGTCCGTGACCGTGACCGGGCTGCGCGTTGTAGCTACACACCACCAGGCGTTCGTAAAACCTCACATCATGACCGTTGGCGGTATAGTTTAGTCGTCCGTTGTCATTTCGGGACCCACTACCAGGATGCGCGAGATTCTAGCTGTCGGAGGCGGGCTCCCGAATTTTACATGGTCGGTGTTGTCGGTTTGCAGGATCACGCCAGGAAGGTCTTCGAGGGACCAGCCTACCACCACCCAACCTTCCGCCGCACGACTTGCCGCCAGGCGAGTATCGTTGCTGGTCGGCGGCGGTAGCTCCGATAGCGACGGCGACTGAGACAGCGGCGATAGCGAGGACCGCGGCAGACGCGAACGCTGCTGCTGCGACTGCTGCGGCGGCTGCGACTGCAGCTGGACCGTCTTCCGGATCGGCAGCAGTTGTCCGTGGGCGGCGATCGCGTCTGCGAAGGACGATCCTACTCTGATACCCATGTCGGTCGCGGTTTCCGGATCGGGTGCGAGCACCTCGATTCTGGCCAGCCTTCCGCCCAAGACGTGCAGCTCGAGTAGCCGAGGGTGAGCTCGGCCAGGAAGCACGACCGTCTCGAGAGTGGCCGAGCCGTGGTTGGCAGTCTGGCGGCGGAATCGCCCGGCGGCACCGAGAGCTCTGGCGAGCTCGGCGCGGGGCATGCCGAGACGGAGCTCTCCAACGGCGTCAGGACGGATCGTTCGAAGGGCAGGACCATCGAAAGGTCGCCTTTCTCCGGGCAGGCCACGCTGGCTGCTGCCAGCGCTGCCGCCACTGCTTTCACCGCGAGTCATGGCGGTCGGGGCAGGGTCCCCAATGCCTGAGGCGATGATCCGTTCGGCAGCCAGTCCTTCCACCATCTCGACCTCGGTGTCGCCAGCCCTTTCGCCGGCAGGCCCGGCATCGTCCGGTTTCGTCGCGTTCTCGTCGGCGCTGCCGGCACTGCTGGCACTCCTTCCCTCGTCCTTTGGTGTTGTCGTCGATGTAGTCGTCGATGCCAACGTCGAGCTCGATCCCGAGTCTGCAGGCGCGGACGCAGGCGCAGGCGCAGGAGACTGCATTTGTTGCTGCGTCACTTCGATGCTAGTTGTGGGGGGCGGCTCTGCGATGGTTGGTCGTCCGGAATCACAGGCAATGAGCGCACACGGTAGGACGGAGCACCACGCTAGCCGCAGCACTCGCGCACCCAGGCCAGATAGGCGGCGTGGCCTCCGGCAATGTCGAGGACAAGGATCTCCGGGACTTCGTAGGGATGGAGCTCTACCAGACGCTGGCGCAAAGCGTCGGCGCGGCTTCGCGTTGTCTTGATCAAGCAGAGCGCTTCGGTCTCGTCGCAGGTCGCTCCTTTCCATCGGTAGATTGACCGTACTGCGGGAACGATGTTGACGCAGGCCGCCAGACCTTCGTCCACCACGATGCGGGCGATCTCCGCAGCCTTTTCGGCAGAGGGGACCGTGGATACGACCATCGAGCACGGATTCATCTGCATGCATGACTCTCGGAGCATAGTAGTATAGGGACGCCATGTTAGTCGTCCAGAAGTATGGTGGCACCTCGGTCGGGAGCATTGCCAGGATCAAGCGTGTCGCAAGGCGTTGTCTCAAGATTCAGCGGCAAGGCCATCAACTTGCAGTCGTCGTGTCGGCGATGGCCGGCGAGACTAACAGACTGCTCGCATTGGCTCGTCGAGTCAGCGAGCAGGCGAGCGACCGCGAAGTCGACGTGGTCGTTGCCACTGGAGAGCAGGTCTCGGTCGGTCTACTGGCCTTGGCGATACGTCAGCTCGGAGGCAGGGCGGTTTCTTTTCTCGGGCATCAGGTGAGAGTCACCACCGACAGCTCGTTTTCTCGGGCGCGCATCCTCGCCATCGACGAAGAACGGCTGCGCGCGTGCTTTGCAGACAATGCCATCGCCGTGGTCGCTGGTTTTCAAGGCTGTGATGCGAACGGCAGCATTACGACTCTTGGGAGAGGCGGCTCGGATACGACCGGCGTGGCGGTGGCTGCAGCGCTCAAGGCCGATGTCTGCGAAATCTACACGGATGTCGACGGAGTGTACACGGCCGATCCCAACATTTGTCCGAGCGCGAAGAAGATCGAGAGGATCAGCTACGAGGAGATGCTCGAGCTTGCTTCTCTCGGGGCGAAGGTGCTGCAAATAAGGTCCGTGGAGCTCGGGATGCGCTACCGAGTTCCAATCCACGTCCGCTCCAGTTTCAATCATCGACCGGGCACCTGGGTGGTACCCGAGGAGAAATCCATGGAACAGGTTACGGTTGCCGGCGTGAGCCTCGATCGTGGGGAAGCGAAGGTGACTCTTCGGGACGTCCCCGACCGTCCGGGAATCGCGGCACGGATCTTTTCGCCGCTCTCGAAGGCCAACATTGTCGTGGACATGATCATTCAGAACGCTTCCTCCGAGGGTCACACCGACGTGACTTTTACGGTTCCCGAGGGCGATCTCAGTCGCACGATCGATCTCTTGGTCGAATCGAGCCGAGAAATCGGTATTTCCAGGGACGGAATCATCAGTCACGGGGCGATTGCCAAGGTGTCCGTCGTCGGTGTCGGGATGCGCTCGCACGCAGGCGTGGCACTGCGGATGTTCGAGCTCCTGGCGAGCGAGGGAATCAATATCCAGATGATCAGCACTTCGGAGATCCGTATTTCCGTCGTGGTCGACGCCAAGTACTCCGAGTTGGCGGTACGGGTGCTCCACGATGGATTCGGCCTCGGGAAGGCACCGGGCGAGCGTTTCCAGGTAGCCTAGGGACCGAACGGTGTTCTAGGTGCTGTTGCGCGGATCAGGCAGTGCCAGTGCCAGTGCCGGGCAGGGTGGCTCCTCGTTGAGAAAGGGCAGAATCGACGAGATCTCACGGGCAATGGCGCGCGAGCGATGGCGCACAAAGTCGACCGAGTAGGGACGTTCGAAAAAACAGAAGAAGTAGGCGCCGAACCAGAACGACCTTCCGTAGAGATCGCCATCCGATATCTCGCCGTGCGAGCTGCGTGCTTGTGCGGCGGCGGCGTCGACCCGGGCGCTTAGTGCCGGAATGAGCTGGCGCTGTTCTTCGCTGAGCCGGCCGCCCATCGCGAGCACGTCCTGGCGCACGACAATCGCTGCGTTTGCCTGGAAGAGATTGACGAATTCTTCGAGTAGTCGGCCGATTCGGCAGACCAACATGGCCCGAGAACGGCGAGCTCGCCCGATAAGGCGCATTTCGGGAAAGTGTTCTTCCTGCCATCGTCTGATGCAGCTGGCGAGCTTGCCCGCTGTCTGGTCGATGCGCCGATCGATGCTTCCCTTGGCCTCGTTGGCGACGAGAACGGCTAGCTCGGCATTGCCTGCCAGAGGGATGCGTCGCATGGTGCCGCCTTCCTCGACCAAGGCGCTGATCGAGTCTACTCCCTGGGGAAGCACCGCTGCCGCCATTACTCCCTCGGATCGCAGGAGCTGCCGGAGGATATCGTCGATCTCGTCTTCGAATTCCACGGCTAGAGAGTATCAAATCATGGCGCTCGGCAGAATGCCGACAGCGACTTAGCAACTCCAACGGAGTATTGCCGATAACTCAATTGATGGCAGAAGTCGACGGTCGAGTAACGGCCCTCTTGATGCTTGTGGTAGTCGCGCTTGGTGTGACCATATTGCGGTGGCAGCGACCAGGCTACTGCGGCGCCAGTGTGCAGCAGCGCGCCAACGCGCTCAATGCTGCTCCTGGCGAGCCACCGTCGGGAGCTCTGCTCTTTGGCGGGGGAGCAATGGACATAAACGTCGCCTCGGCGCGCGATCTCGAGGCGTTGCCAGGCATCGGTCCAACATTGGCCCATGAGATCGTGGTGTTGCGCCAGTCCCGCGGCGGACGGTTCGAGTCTGTCGACGAGTTGCTTGAGGTTTGGGGAATCGGAACGAAGACCCTGCGCAAGCTTCTCCCCTATCTCAGAATCACTGATTACGATTACGAACTGTAAAGCAAGAGCCCAGAGAAATGGTCGGTGCCCGAGGGGTGTGATCGTTGCTCGTTGGTCCCCCGTCGATGGCGGCGAAACCAGAGCGTCAGCGATACCCGACGTGGACGTGTCTCGGTCGGATGGACATGACAAGGCACCCGAGGGAGCGCAGGCCGTTCTCGGTCTTTGGT
>JAZDLZ010000751.1:0-2788 GCA_043801535.1 Pseudomonadota bacterium | reverse complement strand
ACCAAAGACCGAGAACGGCCTGCGCTCCCTCGGGTGCCTTGTCATGTCCATCCGACCGAGACACGTCCACGTCGGGTATCGCTGACGCTCTGGTTTCGCCGCCATCGACGGGGGACCAACGAGCAACGATCACACCCGGTGGAATCAGTGTAGTTGCGTTCGTGGAGTCTGGGAGTAGTATCTACGGATGTTGTCCAACGACGAACGAGTCGATCTGTTGTACCGAGGGCTAGTGCTTGCCAACGGTCTCTCGATGAGGGATGTGATTGCCAGAGGAGGATTCGTCGCCTACGACTCGCCGCTTCCAGTTGGCTCGCGAGTGATGCTGCACGGAGCCGTGTCCGGTGAATCGCACCTGGCAACGGTAGTGTCGGTGCTCGAGGAGGATGCTGGCCGGGGCACACCATCGGGAATGCAGGTCGAATGGGCTCCGGTTGCCGCTCCGGCGATCGAGACCGGAGGCGGTTCCTATGGTGAGAAGCAGCCACCGGCTCAGCCCGCTCAGCCCGCTCAGCCGGCTCAGATAGACGGGATCGTTGCTGCCGAAGTGGTGAGCGGCGATGTCACGGTGATGAATGCAGCGGAGGACGAGAGCAGAGTCGATGAGGCTGCTTCTGCGAATTCTGCTCGGCAGGAAGAAGTGGAAGGGCAGAATGCAGACCAGTTGCCGTCGGGTCTCGTCGTAGGAGGATCTTGCCGTGACAACGACGCTGTTCCTGGCCAAGTGACGTGTTCGCAGAGCACAGAGTCGGGTGAGGGAGCGTCCGGTACGGATAGCAGCGCTGGTGCGGGTAGCACTGCCGGTGCGTCGGCCGGTGCGTCGGCCGGTGCGTCGGTGGCTTCTGCTGCCTCCGACAGCACTGAAGGAGAGACTGCCAATCGTTCGACCGAGCCAGCGAAGAAGGGGCGAAGAGGGCGCAAGAAATCAAAGCAGGGGCGTGCCGAGCAGGATACGAGATAGGGGTGGTCACCGCGCGTTCCTCGCGCAGTCCCCGCACCCGCCCTCCCCTCCCCTACCCTTTGTCTCGTCGTATCTGATGGTACAGATACCGGACGAGCAGCGCCACAGCCAGCACTCCCAAGGCCATCCAGACGAGTCGGGAATAACCGGCCAGGAGTGCCTTGAGCTCGTCGAAGTTTGCGCCGACCGCGCTGCCGGCGGCAATGAGCATGAGATTCCACAGGACGGCCGAAACCATTGCCCAGAAGAGCACCCAGCCGCGCCGCATGCCTGCCATCCCGGCAGCCACGAAGAACAGCGCACGGATGCCGGGGAGAAAGCGGTTCAACACGATGAGCGCTTCGCCGTGGCGGCGGAACCGCTCGACTAGTTTGTCCACCTTTTGCCTGATTCGGGGATGGCGGGAAACGTGGGTCTCTTCTCGGCGTTTCAGCCAGCGGCCGACGCTGAAATCGAGCGCGACGCCGGCCAGGGATCCTGCTATTACTGCGCCGAAAACCAGGGGAAACGACCAACCGCGCGCAGTTATCAGGAATGCGCCAAATAGAGTTACACTGTCGCCAGGAAACGGCGGAAAGACATACTCGAGGAGTGCGCTGAGTGCGATGACAGCAAGACCCAGCGGGTTGTTCTGCTGAGAGACGAATTCGATTATGCGCGAAGCAAGCTGTTCCACTGATGTGCTGCCGCCACGACTAAGGAAGGGCGATCTCGTTGCTGTTCCAGCTCCTGCTGGTCCAGTACCGGAAGATGAATTCTTTGCTGGTCTGGAGATACTCCAGTCGCGATACCGGGTAGTCTACGACGAAAGCATCTTCCGGCACAGTGGCTTCTTGGCCGGTACTGACGAGGAACGTGCAACCGAGCTGAACCGCTACCTCGGTGATCGCGAGATCAGGGCAGTTTTTTGTGCGCGGGGAGGGTACGGTACCCTCCGTATCGTCGATCGGCTCGATGCTGCCGCCTTTCGTAGAGCGGCGAAGGCAGTTGTCGGCTTCTCCGATGCGACCGTTTTGTTGGCTTGGTGCCTCGGGGCGGCCGGAGTCAGGCCAGTACACGGGCCAACCGTTTCCCAGCTCGGTCGGCTTTCCGGTGAAGATGTCGACTGGCTCTTTCGAATCCTCGAAGACCCGTCGGCGCCTGGTCAAGGATGCTTCCCGATTCTCCGACCGATCGGAAGAGCAGCAGTTGGAACGCGCCGCGGTCGACTGGTTGGCGGCAATCTCGAGCTCGTGACCCGTCTTGTGGGTACTCCTTGGCAATTTGCAGCAGAGGGCTCGGTCTTTTTTTTCGAAGACGTCGGCGAGCGTCCGTACCGACTGGATCGAATGCTGACGCACCTGAAGCTGGCAGGCGCAATCGATGGAGCAGTCAGTGCCGTGGTCGGATCACTGGTTCGCTGCGAAGAGCCAGGGGGGGGCGGACCCTGCTCCGAGGAAGTCGTTGGTGAACGTCTGCGATCGTTTGGGATTCCAGCAATGGCTGGACTACCGGTAGGCCATGGAACATGCAACGCTGCGCTCCCGTTGGGAGCAATGGCTTCCCTGGACTTTTCGAGCAATGTGTTGGCTCTCGAAGAGGGAGCGGTTGCCTAGAGCACCGATCGGTGCTCTAGTGAACGACAGGTTCTTCTTCGTCAGCGGCGTCGAGCAGGCCAAACCGTTCCTCGAATCGATCGAGGTTCTTCTGTAGCGCCCGCAGCAGTCGTTTGGTGTGCTGGGGTGAGGAAATGATCCGGGCGCGTACCTTTGCTCTTGGCGCTCCCGGAGCGAAGAAGGCAAAATCGAGAACGAATTCGTTCTGATTGTGGTTGATGAGCACGAGGTT
>JAZDLZ010000733.1:0-5265 GCA_043801535.1 Pseudomonadota bacterium | reverse complement strand
GCCTTTGGCGAACCTGCTCAGAATGGCGTCCTGCTCGGCTGGCGAGCACTCGACGAACATCCGGCGGTGCGATTGCTCGGCAACGCGATCGAGATGGATCGCTCCGCGGCGGAGCTGCTTGAGAATGACCGCGAGCTCTCTGGTGCGTCCCCAGTACTCCAGGTGCTCGACAACCCCGGCGTCGACTGCGCCAGGGAGGATACGCTCGACAACCGCGCTCAGGCAGGCTCGCTCCCGCGGCTCGAAGGGGGAAGGCTCCCGCTGTGCTGTCTCCGCAGCTCTGGACGCCGGATTCGCTCCGTCCTGCTTGGAGTCGGAGCCGCGGTCCTTCTTCCGCGACGAGCGCCCGCATCCGCCGAGAAGCAAGCTGCCCCCGGCCACGATCGTGCTGATCAGCGCTTGCCGGCGAGTACACTTCGTTACGCAACTCTCCGTTGCCAGTCGATAGCTCACGGCTTGGCCTCCCTTCGGTCTCCGTCGTGGCATGCAGCACAATCGGATCGGACTGCCTCGATGACCGGGCAGGCAGCGGTCATTGCCGCCTCCCCTGCTGGGTCCGCCGGCGTGCTGTTCGCGTGGCATCCCTGGCACCGCAGCTCGTCGCGACGCACGCCCAGGTACGTGCAGCGATGGCGCCACTCGCCGCCGGCAACACCCGATGGTCTGCCGTGGCAAGACGGACACCCGACCTCGAGGAGCGCGGCGGATCGGGCACGGACGCCGCAATCGCCGGCGCTTGCTCGCGGCAACACCAGGCTCTGGAGGAATACGATGAGATCGACGAGAGCGTCGCTATTGGGCGGCAGAGCTTGCTGGAACGACGGCATTGTCGAGCCCGGGAAGTTGGCGCTCGGTTGGAGCAAGCTCGTCTCGAGGTAGACCAGGCTCTTCCGACCGATGGCGCGCAAATCGGGGCCGTAGTCCCAACCGCCCCGTCCCTCGCCGGTCAACGGGTGACAGAGCTGGCAGCCGAGCTCCAGGTAGCGCATGGCGCCGCCTGCCAGCCGTTCACTGCCGGCACGATCGCCTGGGACGTGGCAACGGCTGCAGCTTGCCTGAATGTGAGGCTCTCGCATCAGAGGATCGCGCGTATCGGTACCGGGCCGGGAGTGAGCCGGCCCGAGACGAAGAGAGCGTCCCGTACCGCCGTGGCACGCCGAGCAGCCGATCTCTTCTTGCGAGTGCCCGGCAATCGCCGGCGGATGGAGGTCGTACTGGCGAGCCGCGCCTTCTTGCGCCACTCCGCTCGACGAAAGCAGCCCGGCCTGGCCAACTACGAGGTGACAGCTCGCGCACCGATCGACCGCACCAGTACACGACCGGATCTCGACAATCCCGGCTGGCGCAATCTGACCGCCATTTCTCCTCGAGACCTGAAGGCTGCGCGAGTTGCTGCGCGCCGCCAGTACCAGTAGCAAGGCAACGACCAGCGCCTCGACCGCAATGACGCCCACCAGCCAACGCGTCGAGACTCGACGCGTCGGGTCTCGTGCTGTGCTAGCCGACAACTGGCCAGTCCTCCCATGGCCAGTAGAGCTGCCAGCCTGGTCCCCGACACAGGCCAAGGACAGTGAAGCCGAGCAAGGCAACCGTCAACACCACGAGCCCGGCAACGGTAGCGGCGCGGGTCGAGCCGCTGGCTAGACGGGTGGCGAAGGACGCGGCGATCGCTATCACCATCATTGCCGTCCCGGGATTGACCAGCTCCCACCACCAACTCCCGGCCGGAGTAGCATCAGCAGCCGAGCCGTACGCCGAAAGATAGAGAGCTTCGCACGCCACCAGCCCAATCGATCCAACCACCAGTCCAACGACCGCTGCTCGCCGCGACGAGCGCGTGCCGAGCCACTGGCCAGTACCCTCCGTCTCTCGTTCGACCGCCGGAAGCACCAGCAGCACGGCAAACAGAAATCCAGGAAGAACCACGGCGCCAATGATCGCCGAATAGCTGATCGCCTCTTGAGCCCAAAGGAAATACCAAGGAGCCTTCTCCGGATCGGTCGGATTGTAAAAATCCGGTGGCGCTCCCAGAGGAGCGCGAAACACCAGGGCAGCGACCATCGTCAGCAGCAGTACCCCGAGAGACACCGCAGCCTCGCGTAGCATCAAGTGTGGCCAGGCGTTGACTTGTGGCTGGCCACATTCTGCTCCTGCTCCTGCTCCAGCTCCAGCTCCAGCTACGGGCCGAGCCAGCCCGCCGTCCTTGCGAATCCGCCACAGGTGAAGCGCGACGAGCAGAGTTGCCAGCGCCGGCAGCACTGCAACGTGAAGAACGTAGAAGCGCAGCAGCCCAGCCTGGCCAATCTCGTCACCGCCGACGAAAAGACGTCGCGCCGCCCCTCCGATCCCTGGCACTTGGTCGAGCATTGCGGTGCCGACCCGGACTGCCCAATAGGAAAGCTGATCCCAGGGCAGAAGATAGCCAGTAAACGCGAAACCAATGGTCAAAAGCAGCAGACCAATGCCAATCAGCCAATTCAGCTCGCGCTTCCGGTACGCAGCAGTGGCGACAATCCGGGCAACATGAAGCACGACGCTGACCACCATGGCATGGGCAGCCCAACGATGAAGGGCTCGCAGGAACGATCCGTGGGCAACGGCGAGCTCGATGTCCTGCACGCTCTCGTACGCTCCGTCTACCGACGGAAGGTAGTAGACCATCAGCAAAATACCGGTGACAGTCAGAATCGCGAACAACGTCGCAGTGATGATCCCGAGGCCGAGAGTTGCCGTCGCTCCGAGCGAGCGCGCACAGACCCTTGGCGGGTGCAAATGGTCGAAGAAGCTCCGGCGCCCCGGAGCTGACAACGATGATGGCGGCGGGGACGGTGCCGTTGTCGCGCTTTCCCGGCGAGCACCCGACCGAAGGCCAAGGACAAGGCCGAGACCGAGACCGCTCGGCCAGGCGCGAATTTTGGAAAGTATTCTGCGCGAAAACCAGCTCATGCCATGCTCAGAGGGTTGGTCTGTGGTTGGACCTCTTGGGCGATATCGATCCAGATCCGGCCATCGGCTTCGAGCCAGAGATAGTACCAGGGAAGACCGCGTCTGGCCGGTCCTGACACCACCTTGCCGTCGGCCGCATAGCGTGCCCCGTGGCATGGGCACATGAAGCCTTCGGCGGTACGCCTGACCGTACAACCAAGATGAGTGCAACGAGAAGAGAGCGCGCCAAAACCGGCGCTGTCCCTCACCACGAACACGCCCTCGTCACGAAGCCAAGTGAGAGTGCCCATCTTGAAGTCCGCCGGCCTGCCAATGGCAAAACGTTTGCCCGCACCAAGAGCAGTCTGCGAGGCAACGAATCGGACGCTGCCCAGCAGCGCTGCTGCTCCGCAACCAGCGACGAGTAGCGTGGTCCCCTTGCAAAGGAGCTCCCGCCTGGTAACGCTGCCAGGGTCGTGACCTGGCGCCTTGTCGCCATCCACTGCGTATCGGTCGTCTATCCCCCGGTCTCCACTCTCGAGGGCAGCTCTGTCTTGCTCCTTGCTCGCCACGGCTTGGTCTTTCTTGGCCTCCGATTTGGCAGATTCCGCTCGGGGGATTGTAGTGCATAGTAATATTGGTAGCGAGCCCAGCCAGTGAAGACCTCATTCCAACCACCGATACCGCCAGATCCAGATCCAGCGCCAGATCCAGATCCAGCGCCAGCGCCAGCGCCCGCACCAGCACCGCCCCCGATTGAGTCGGCAAGGCCGCTGGGTGTTCGTCTCGGGCTCATGTTACTGTCGCTGGCAACGCTCTCGCTCGAAGTGGCGCTCACCCGCGTGCTCTCCGTTTCCCTCTGGTACCATTTTGCCTTTCTCGTTGTTTCCACGGCCGTGTTGGGGCTCGGGCTGGCTGGTGTCGCTCTTGCCGCGTCACCCAGATTGCAGCAATGGGGAGCCAGCCGGCTTCCGCTCCTGGCAATGACATTCGCCTGCTCTGTTCTCGGCTGTTTCTACGTGTCGAATTTGCTGCCGTTCGATCCGTTCTCCCTGCTGGCAGACGCCGGCCAACTGGCAATGCTGCCCGCCTACTACGTGCTTCTCACCCTACCCTTCTTCCTGTCTGGCTTGGTCATTGCTTTGATCCTGATCAAGCACGCTCCCCACGTCGGAATACTCTACGCCTGGGATCTGGCGGGCGCCGGCATTGGCGCTGCTGCTGTGGTCGGCTGCTTCGGCCTCCTCGGCGGGAGCGGCACCGTGGTAGCCTGCAGCGCTGCCGGTGCGCTGGCTGCCATCTGCCTGGCCAGTGCCGACAGGCGGCAGGCCAAACGCTCCAGACGCTCGGTTTCCTGGTCGGTCGCGCTCGTCGCGTCGGTGGTAGTGACCGCCTGCCTCGCTGCCCTGGCTCTGGTAGCAGACCGCTGGATTCCCGTCCGAGTTGCCAAAAACAAGCTGGCAGGCGACGCCGTGGCGGTCGCGGAGTTGCTGCGAAACCCCCGGCAACGCCTTCACACTGCCTGGAACGCGCTCGGAAGGATCGACGTGGTCGGTAGCGGCTCTTCCCGTCGCATCCTCATCGACGGTGGGGTCGCCGTCACCAGGATTCCCTCTGTCCGCCAACCCTTCGACCGCTACCGGAGCTCGCCCACTGCCGAGTGGCTCGCCTACGAGCTCACTGGCGTCGCCCCCGAAGTGCTCGTCATCGGCTCGGGTGGAGGATGGGAAGTACTTGGAGCCCTTGCCCACGGAGCAAGCAAGGTCACGGCGGTCGAGGTCAATCCTGCCATCAACAGGGTCGTGACCGGCAGCATGGCCGGATACCTGGGAGGCCTTTTCTCCGACTCTCGAGTAGTCCTCGCCACGGACGAAGGTCGCTCCTTCTTGCGCCGCTCGACGGAACGCTACGATGTCATTGTCTCCGCCCACACCATCTCCAACGCCGCCACCGCCGCCGGCGCCATGAGCCTGGCCGAGAACTACACGCTCACCCTCGAAGCCTTCGAAGACTACTTGCTCCACCTCGACGAAGGTGGCTACCTCCTGTTCACCAGGCCAGAGGCACAGCTCGGCCGCCTCTTCACCACTGCCCGCACCGCGCTCGAGCGCCAGGGTCTCGAGCCTTCCCGCTGTCTTGCCGCGGCGCGCGGCTCCGGACCGCCAGGTCGCTCGTTCCAGGGACTCTTCCTGCTGCGCCGAGGTCCATTCGACGACGCCACCGCCGAAAAGCTGGTGACGGCCCTACAACGGGCGGGCCTCCACCCGCTGTTCCTCCCGCAACCTGGCCGCACCAGCGGAACCCTCTACCACCGCATTGTCGAGGCACCGCAGCTCCGGC
>JAZDLZ010000708.1:0-7812 GCA_043801535.1 Pseudomonadota bacterium | reverse complement strand
CGTATGCGCCTTCACCGTAGCTGCTCATGGAAGCCGCTACAAGGAGCTTTTTAACTTTGTGGGGATGGTTTACGAGGATGTCTAGCAGATTCGCGGAAGCTGCTCGGCAGCCAGCGTATCGTACAGCCTTCTCCCGCCGTAGCGCGTGCGGAGCACGACCGGACCGACATCGGCATCGACCACCCTGCCGACGACAGTGGCGTCCGCACCGTCGGGAATACGCCGGAGAGCGCCAAGCACGGCATCGACTTGCGCCGCCTCCACCAGGGCAACGAGCCTTCCCTCACAGGGCAAATAGAGCGGATCGAGCCCGAGGAGGTCGCACACTCCGCGAACCGAATCTCGCACCGGCAACTGCGATTCCGCCAACTCGATCGATACCATGGCGTCCTTGGCCACCTCGGCGAGCAGAGTTGCCAGGCCACCGCGGGTCGGATCGCGCAAGAGCTTTGGCCGGACGCCGGCCTGGGCGATTGCTGCTCCCAGCGGAGTCAAGGGAGCGCAATCGCTCGTCAGTCCCCCCGGATCGAGGCCGGCGCGCAGAGCGGCAATGACCGCGCCGTGATCGCCGATCGGACCGCTCACCAGCACCAGATCTCCGGGGGCGACCGAGGCTGAGCCAACCGGAGCGCTCGCGTGCAGCCGGCCCACGCCAGCGGTGGCGATGAACACTCCGTCTCCGTGTCCCTTGTCCACTACTTTGGTGTCGCCAGTGACGATCTTCACACCGGAGGCAGCAGCCTTTGCCGCCATCGACTGCACGATCCGCTCGAGCTCCCCGATTGGCAATCCTTCCTCGAGGAAAAACGCCGCCGAGAGCCACAGCGGCACGGCACCGGCAACGACCAAGTCATTGACTGTCCCACAGACTGCCAGGCTACCGATATCCCCGCCGGGAAAGAACAACGGGCTGACGACGAACCCGTCGGTCGTGAAAGCCATGGATCCAACGGGTGAATCGAGAACCGCCGAATCGCTCAAGAGATCCAGGGCTGGATTGGAGAAGTGACGACAGAACAATCCCTTGACCAGGTCATACGTCAATCTGCCGCCGCTGCCGTGTGCGAGAGTAATCAGCCCCTTGGAACGCTCTCCCGTGGTACTGCCCACTGCCGATCCGCCGTCCGAACGATCAGGACGATCGAGGCGAATAGTTCCAGTGCGCCGTCTTCCAGACCCATTGGTAGTGCTCATGCTTCACTCATTCCTCGACTCGAATCGAATCGACTCGAATCGACTCGAATCGTCTTCCAGCGTGGCGCATTCTCGCGTGACAGGTCCCTTCGAAGGCCACCATGCAGGGACCTATCGGAGCCTCGGGGATGCACTTTCGCCCGAACAAGGGACACTCCTCGGGCTCCACTCTGCCGAGGAGGACTTCACCGCAGCGGCAGCCCGGATGGATGTCGGCGATGCTCCCGTCGGGCTCGATGCCGAGGCGGCGGGCAGCGTCGTGGCTGGCATAGCTTTCCCGCAGCCGCATCCCCGAGCTAGCAATCGCACCGATACCGCGCCAATTGGCATTGCTCGGTTCGAACACCTCGGCGAGCGCCTTCCTGGCAGCCAGATTGCCGCTCGCTCGCACGCAGCGTCCATAGGCGTTCTCGAGCGCCGGATGCTCCTCGATCGTGAGCTTGGCAAGACGGCGTATCGCCAATAGAACGTCCACCGGCTCGAACCCTGCCACAACCATCGGCAGTCGCGACTCTTCGACCAACTTTTCGTAGGGCTCGAGGCCGATGATCGTCGTGACGTGACCCGGAAGAAGGAATCCGTCGAGCTCGCCGGCGGCAGTCTGGGAGCACAGGGCAGCCAGTGCGGGCGGCACCAACCGGTGTGACGAAAGAATCGAGAAATTGGCGGGGACGCCGTCGAGCAACGCGGCTGCTACCGTGCAGGCGGTGGTCTCGAAACCGACGGCAAAGAACACTACCTCGCGATTGGGCTCTCTTCGGGCAATCTCGACGGCGTCGGCAATCCCGTAGACTACTCGACAATCGCCTCCCTGCGCCTTGCAGTCCGACAGACTGATGCGGGCAGGCACTCTCACCACGTCGCCGAACGTGGTGACGATCGCCCCGCTGCTGCTCGCCACCCGAACAGCCATGTCGATCTCGGCGGCCGGGCACACGCACACCGGGCAACCTGGACCCGCCACCAGCCTGAGCCACGGCGGAAGAAGATCGCGCAACCCGAACTGGCAGATCGCATTCTCGTGGGTGCCGCACACGTGCATGAAGCGCATCGGCCTTGGCGGATCCAGGCGTGCAATGTCGCCAACCAACCTCTCGACTCGGCCGGCTTCTCGGAATCTCCCGACCGCCGCGTCATCGACCTGCGGCTGGCTCATTGTTCTGCTCCGGTGCTTCGGTCATTAGCTGGTCCAGAAGATCGAGCGTCTCCAGGGCAGCTGCTTCGTCGAGGACTTCGATGGCGAACCCGGCGTGGACAATCACGAACTCGCCAATCTCGGCGGCAGGCACCAGATCGAGACGCACTCGCCTGCTCACTCCGCCACCGACCGCGACCGTACCGTCGTGTCCGGTCACGGCGACGAGTCGCATTGGTATCCCGAGGCACATGGCTACTGTCGACCTCGCACCTGCACCTCGACGGTCCGCTCTGCCAACCATCCGCACCACTCGTCGAGCCCAACTCCGGTCCTTGCCGATACCCGAAGGATCTCGAGCGCGGGGTTGAGACTCCGAGCGTCGACGATGGCCTTGTCCTCGTCGAAGTCGGTGTAAGGCAAAAGATCGACTTTGCTCAACACCATCAACCGCGACTCGCGAAACATCAGCGGATACTTGCCAGGCTTGTCGTGTCCCTCGGCAACCGAAAGAATCATCACCTTGTGGTGCTCTCCGAGGTCGAACTCGGCCGGACAAACCAGATTGCCGACGTTCTCGACAATCACCAAGTCGAGGCGCTCGAGGGACAGCTCGGAAAGCGCAGTAGCGACCTGGCCTGCTTCCAGATGGCAGGCGCCAGCGGTATTGAGCTGGACAACGGGAATCCCGTGACGTGCGATGCGGTCGGCGTCGCGGCGCGTCTCGATGTCACCGGCGACGACTGCCCAGCGCAACCGATCGCGGAGCGTCACGGCGGTCCGCTCGAGAAGCGTGGTCTTGCCCGCTCCTGGCGAGCTCATGAGATTGACGAGGCAAACTCCATCCGCCGTACAGCGCCGCCGGTTCTCGGCGGCAACGCGACTATTCGAGGCCAGCAGGTCTTCTTCGACCGAGATGTTGCCCATGCGATTCCTCCGAACGGCCGGGAAAGGTCATTCTTCGATTTCCACCGACTCGAGGCGCAGCTCGCGACCTTCCAGCACCTCGAACCCGATCGAGCCGCAGGCCGCGCAGGTTCCCAGGTAGTCGCCGCCTTCCTGAACAACGGAGCACGAACGGCAGCGCAGGCGGAGCGGGACTCGGCTGATCTCGAGATCGCAGCAGTCGGCACAGGTGCCGCGCCTCACCACCCGAAAAGCAAACGTCAGGGTCTCCGGCTCGGCACAGCCGAGCTCACCGAGCAAGAGACGTGCCCGCAATACCCTCGCCCCTCCATGCTGCGACGAGACACCCTCGATGATGTCGATCATCCGCTTGGCCAGCGCCAGCTCATGCACACGCCACCTGCCCTTCCTTGGTCGCTTCGTCATCGTGTCGTCTTGGTCTGATGACGTTTCGTAGCAAAAGAATTCCCAGCGGTCCAACCAGCGCCGTGCCGGCGATGATGAGCCACATCAGGCGGCTATTGCGGGCTCCGTCGGCCGGGCAGAAAGTGGCGAGCAGCACGCCAGACATGAGACCCACCAGCAGCTTCGCCAGAAACTGCGGGGCATGGGAAAAACCCATGTAGGCAGACTCTCGCCCTCGCGGCGCGACCTGCACGGTGTACTCGTAGAGCCTTGGCGACCACATTGCTTCGCCAATCGAGAGCATAACGATGAACATGATGCTCGCCGCGATCGACGTCGACGCAGTCAAGAACAGCACCGAAAGCGCCGAAACGAATGCTCCGACGGTAATGACCTTCAGTGTCGACCGATCGCGCAAGAGCACCGTGGCAATCGGGGTCAGGAAGATGATCAACAACGGATTGATGGACCAGTAGGTGGCAAAAGGGAACCTGTCGCCGAGCTCCCTGATGGCATACTTTGGGAAAGTCTGGTGTCCGTGCTGGAATATCACCCGCACCAACACCAAGAGGGAGATCAGGAGCATGAACCGCCAGAACGACGACTCTCTGACCACCTCGATGAACGTGGCGAAAAGGCTTTTCTTCTGTGCTGGCGGTTGCCGGTTGCCCGGCGAGGAGCTCTCCCCGCTCTTTTCCGCCGCTGCCCTGGTATTGACCTCGGGCTCGACGAGTTGCCCCTCTTCTTCGTGCCTCGACCTGGGAACGAAAAAGACCAGCACCAGCCCGGCCAGGGTCGCGAGCGCACCGCACAGGCAGATGAGATGGTTCGCGGACAAGCGAAGCTCGTGGCTGCCCAAGAGCACCACCACGGGCCGAGGAACGCGCCAGCGAACGAGCGACACCATGTTCTGGCCGATGAACGCACCCAGATTCATGATTGCGTAGAACAGGCCGAAACCAAACGAGACGCCACTATCGCTGCTATACCGGCGTACCGCAGCGGCGAGCGTCGGAACGACGGCAGCAGTTCCCCAGGCCATTGTCCCGAGTCCCACGAACGCGAGCACGCGGGAGTCGGCAAAGCCAACGAGAAGCCTGCCTGCCAGGCAGGAGCCAACGCTGAGAAAGAGCGCATTGCGAATGCCCAACCGATCGGCAACGAAGCCCGAGCCCAGCATTAGCGCCGACGAGAAGGCTAGCCAAATGCTCATTCGCGTCCCAGCTTGTTGATCGCTGTAGCCCAGCTCGTCGCTAAGGTAGATGGAGAGCGTGCTCAGAAACGAGAAGTAGGCAAAGCTCTCCAATAGCTTGATCGAAAAAACAATCCAGAGCGAACGAGGACCATTCACCAGCGTCGTGATATCGCGCCGCATGCCCGGCCCGAGCTCGCGCAGCGCAACAGCGCACTTCTCGAATCGCGGAAACACCGACGGCAGCCTAGCGGGCAGACGGCAATCGGTCAACCCTGCGCTGTCTGGCCCCATGTTCTACGATTCCCGACCACGATGACATCACGGCCGTGCCATTACGATGGAGACCTCGCTATTCCAATAGCCTTTCGAGGTCCAGGCCAGAGCATAGGGCCGTCCGGTGTCCGGATTGACCTTGAAGAGCATGACGCCGGCGCCAACCCCGGAACATGACGAGCAGCGATTGTCGTCGGAATGCGGGGTGGAGGTCGAATCGGACACTCTGATGGAGTAGGCATTGGGCCAGCGATAGTCGCGCACCGGCATGCCTACTACGACCACGGCGTGTCCCCAGGCCGAAGATGATTCGGCATCATTCTTACGCCATACCAGCACGTCACCGGGCCGAATACTGGCAAAGCTGCCGAGCCGTATCCAGCCGCCTTTGGTGCCACCGACGGGAATCGACCGAAAGAACGAATAGTAGTCCCAAACCCCCAGCTTGGTCTTGTCGTAGTAGTCGAGAATCCAGTCGTACTGACTCGCGAGAGCCTCGTCGAAAAGGTGGTTGAGATAGCCAGCGCACACGACCTTGTAGACGCCGCGGACCGGATCCCAGTAGTCGAGACTCGAATAGTAGGTGTAGGTCAGCGCGTTGAGCACTTCGTCGACGCGTACCAACAGATCGCGCGAATCGTCGGTGGCAGCGTAGTCTCGCAGGTACTCGGGTACGTTGCTCGGAGTAGTGGTGGCGGCAGCATCGCGAGGGAGAGCGACGGAGACTGCCAGGCACCCCGCGGCGACGGCCGTGACGATCTTCTCGAGGTGGATTCGCATGACCGCCCAGCATGATCGAGGAATCTCACTGGCGCCACCTTCGGGCGAACGATACGATTGCCACATGGGAGCGCAAAGCTGGCGTGCTGATATCGACAGCGCTTGGTGGCGGTGCAAGCCGTGCTGCGGTCTTTGGCGCTGGCTCGTCGCCGTCGCTCTGGGCGCGGCTCTTGTCGGCTGTGACGGCGGAGACGAGTCGGAGCCGGAATCGAAGTCAGAGCCGAAGTTAGAGCCAAAGTCAGAGCCAAAGTCAGAGTCAGAGAGCACAGCGTCGAGACAGTTTCCGAGCATCATGGGCTGGGACTCGTTCCCAGACGAGCCCGCTCGACGGCTCCATACTGCTACCACGCTGCTCGATGGCAGAGTGCTGATTGCCGGAGGCGAGCAAGGAACCGCGCTGGCGAGCTGCCGAATCTACGATCCAGCCACTGCGACGTTTGCCGAGGCGGAGGACATGCCTACTCCTCGCTCTGGACACACTGCCACGGTTCTCATGTCCGGCGGGGTGCTCGTCACTGGTGGTAGTGGTAGCGACGGCTCGAGTTTTCTGGCGAGCGCCGAGTTGTTCGTTCCGGATACCGGAACGTGGAGTAGTGCCGGCAGTATCGGCTCGCCCCGCAGTAGCCACACCGCCACCCTTCTCCCCGACGGCAACGTGCTGGTCGCCGGCGGCGCGAGCGATAGCTACCTTGCGAGCGCAACGCTCTACGATCCTGACAGCAATAGCTGGAATCCGACGACGTCGATGCCGGCGGCAAGGGCCTATCACGCTGCAATGTTGCTCGGCGACGGAAGAGTGCTGGTCGCTGGCGGTTATGGCGGGCTCGAAGCCGGCCACCTCGCCAGTGCCGTCACCTACAATCCTTCGACGAGCAAGTGGACGTCGGCAGGCTCGATGCGTGACGCTCGCAGCGAATTCGTCCTGATAGCTCTGCCCACGGGAAAAAACCTGGCAATCGGCGGCTACAATCAGTCCGGTGCCCTCCGCCGGACCGATCTCTATCAAACCGAGACCAATGGATGGATTGCCGCCGCGTCGATGGCGCAGCCACGCCACAACTCCACTGCCACGTTGCTTCCTTCGGGCTCGGTGCTCGTGGCCGGCGGCGACAATGGCACCGCCAGACTGGCGAGCGTCGAGATCTACAATCCCTTTGCCAATGCCTGGACACCGGGACCCTCGATGATGCGCGATCGCCAGTACCACAGCGCAGCGCTGGCGTCGGGAAACGTCTTGGTAGCGGGTGGGACAAGCACCGCCGACGGCCGGCCAGCGATCGTTTCCAGCGTCGAGGAGTACGATCCGGCCACGAAGAGCTGGAGCTTCGCCGGCACGACTGGCGGTGCTCGCACGGGCCACACTGCGACTGTGCTGCCTTCCGGGGAAGTGCTGGTCGCCGGCGGCAGCAAGCTCGAATACGCCGAGCTCTTCAGTCCTTCCACCAACCGGTGGCGAGCTGCTGGCATGCAAGTCCTGGCCCGGGAATACCATTCCGCCACCTTGCTCTCGTCTGGCCAGGTCCTGCTGGCGGGCGGCGCATACTCGAACGGAGGCTCGCCAATTCCCCTCGCCAGCTCCGAGCTGTGCTCGCCCTCGGCCGGCAGTTTCTCCGCTACAGGCCAGCTGATCGAGGCACGCTACGACCACACTGCGACCGCTCTCCCGACTGGAGCAGTGTTGGTCGCCGGCGGAACCGGAGAAGAGGGCTGTCTCGACTCGGCCGAGGAGTACGATCCGATCGGTGGCCAATGGAATCACGTCGCCACCATGGCGATGGCACGGTCCAGGCACGCCGCCGCGCTTCTCGCCGACGAAACGGTGCTGGTTGCTGGCGGCAGCGACGGCAGCACAGCCACGAGCACGGTCGAGCTATTCGCTCAGGCGATCGGCTCTTTCTCCCAAGTAGCGCCGCTCGGCGAATCG